>CAWBXM010000035.1:0-20850 GCA_963792545.1 uncultured Gammaproteobacteria bacterium
GCAAACCATTATCTACCGCGACGCAAGACTAATATCACCATACACAGAGATGAACTCACACGTGTTGACAATCCGCTTAATAAAGAACGTCAGTTACCAATGCCAGGTGATGACGAGCAGACATTAGATGACATTATGAGCTGGTAAGCTTCTTACGTTTGAGAATTGATACACATAATTAAATAAAGAGACATCATTATGCATCCCGCTTTTTCAGTAATATTTTTAACCACTTTTATCGGTGTTGGTCAGGGGCTATTTTTAGCTTTATATACCGGGCAATTATATTCTGTTATTAAAGTATTACCGGTACAGGATTCACCAGGATTTTATGGTTACGGTAGTTTGTTAGCCATGGTTTTTTTAGCGGGGGGTTTAGTCGCGTCTTTCTTCCATTTAGGTCACCCTGAACGTGCCTGGCGTTCAGCTGCCAAGTGGAAAACGTCGTGGTTATCGCGAGAGGTTATAGTGTTACCTGCTTTCATGGGTACAACTTTTATCTACGCCATGATACACATCAGTGGCTGGAACCCTGTACTGTTTTCTTTGAGTAAAGATTTTATCGTTGATCTATCTCTACTGGTCGGTGCTGTAAATACAGTTTTAGCATTTTCATTATTTATCTGCACCGCGATGATTTATGCTTGCATTAAATTTCTACAGGAATGGGCAACTCCACTTACCGTAGTGAATTACACACTCCTGGGCATGGCATCTGGTTTTGCCTTAAGCACGGTATTTGCTGCCTATGTCGACTCTGACCTAATTCACTTTTATGGTGGCTGGGCAGTCGTTCTAACATTAACTGCATTCATCACTCGCTCTGCTTCTTTAATACGAAACAACAATATTAAATACAAATCAAATTTAAGCTCAGCCATCGGCATCCGCCACACCAAAATAAAACAGATAGCTCAAGGCGCTATGGGTGGCTCTTTCAATACACGTGAATATTTTCACGGTGCAAAACCAATTCTTTTCAAAAGTATTAAATGGATTTTTCTAGTGCTGGTTTTTGTCGTGCCCGTCGGCTTACTTTCAGCTGCGCTAGCAACAAATATATCAGCTTTATTTTTACTGGCTTTTATTATTCAATATGTTGGCTTGCTTGCTGAGCGCTGGTTCTTTTTTGCACAGGCGAATCATCCACAAAATCTTTATTACCAAACGATATAGCACCTGTAGACATATACCAAAACATAGACACGTGTAAGAGCGCTTTGTGATATGCAGGGACGTACAAATGCATCCGTGGTAGGACACCAAGGAGCTGCCAAAACGAGATTTCTCTTAGTTTTTATCCGCTTCAATTTAGAAATAATGATTACTAAAAAGCACAGACGTTTAAATCATACGATAATTATTCAAAAACCACTGTGCGATTTTCATACACTAGCAAATCGTGATGTACGTGGTGCCGGACGGCACGTGCGAGCACAATTTTTTCTAAATCACGACCAATACGTATCATATCCTCAACTGAGTCTTTATGGCTAACATGCACCACATCCTGTTCGATGATAGGACCCGCATCTAGATCAGCCGTAACATAGTGACTTGTTGCTCCAATGATTTTTACGCCTCGCGCATATGCACTATGATAGGGGCGACCACCAGGAAAAGCGGGTAAGAAAGAGTGGTGTATATTGATGATCCGTTGTGAGAAATCTTTTACAAAATCGTCACTTAATACCTGCATATAGCGGGCTAATACGATGAAGTCTATATTATGCTTGTGCATTAATGCTTTCTGTTTTTTTTCCTGCTGCGGCTTATTATCCTTATCGATTTTTATACAGTGATATTCAATATCCAGTCGTTCCGCCGCTTTTTGCAGGTCTGTGTGATTACTGACAATAACTGGGATATCTACATCAAGTTCTGCACTTTCATATCGTGCTAACAGATCATAAAAACAATGTGATGCCTTAGAAACAAATAACGCCATTTTTGGCTTTGCGCCTGAAAAGTGCAGCGATGAAGTCATGCCGTATCTACTACCAACCAACGTTTCAAAATATTCTGATATCTTCTCAGATTGAATCGCAAATTTTTTTAGATCCCACTCGACGCGCATAAAAAAAACACCTCGCTCGCTATCAACATGCTGATCAAGATATAGGATATTGCCACCGTTGCTATGTATAAAATCAGTAATCGCGACAATGATACCTGGTTTATCTGAGCAATAGACTAATAAAACTGCTGAGTTATTCGTAGTGTTGATCATTTTGTATTATTTCAATTCTATTAAATAAGTATATTCAAGGAAAAAATATTAAATTCGAACTTATCTTATCAATATATACCATATTGTATTATCTATTAGCTTCTTTTGAGAAATTCTCGAACATGCCCCATGCTAAAGCTTTTTTGCTGGCTCTAAATCAATTTACTTCTGACTTATAAAATTATTTATTACCGTGTTACTTGCCAATACAAAAATCAGAAAATATTCTACCCAGTAAGTCATCACTACTAAATTCACCTGTTATCGATGATAGCGCTTGTTGTGCCTGCCTCAGCTCTTCTGCCAATAACTCTCCGGCTCTCAAGCAGTTTAAATTTTTATCAGCAATCTGTAGGTGTTCTTCTGCCACATCTATTGCATCAAGGTGTCTTCGTCGTGCGATAAATTGGCCTTCATTTTTTTGTTGGTATCCCATACATGCTTTTAAGTGTTTTTTTAAAAGCTCCAATCCATCACCTGTTTTCGCTGATATATAAACGGCGGAATTCCTATCTCTAATAGCAGCATCATTCTCTACTATCTTTGCTTTCAACCCATACCTATCAATTTTATTATAGACCTTAGTTACGCCTATATTTTTTGGTAGTGTATCTAATAAAGCTTCATCTTTATCATTAACGTCAACAACAAATAAAATACGGTCCGCATTTTCTATCATCTGTCGTGTGCGTTTTATACCTTCTTTTTCAACAATATCGTCACTGTCACGCAGACCCGCGGTATCCATAATGTGTAATGGCAAGCCATCAATTTGAATGTGCTCACGTAAAATATCGCGCGTTGTACCTGCGATCTCTGTGACTATCGCGGATTCCTGTCCTGCAAGTTGATTAAGTAGACTCGACTTTCCAGCATTGGGCTTTCCTGCGATAACAACGGTCATTCCTTCTTTCAATAAACGACCTTGTTGCGCTGACTTCTTTACATCCTGCAGTTTTTGCTTCACTTGCTTTAACTGTTCAGCGATTGCAGCATCGGCCAGGAAGTCTATTTCTTCTTCTGGAAAATCAAGTGCAGATTCAACGTGTATACGTAATCGGATAAGCTCTTCTACCAGCTGATGAATAACGGCTGAAAAATCACCTTGCATCGAACGTGTTGCTGCACGCGCTGCCTGCTCACTATCGGCAGCAATCAAATCCGCGATCGCTTCTGCTTGAGTTAAATCTATTTTATCGTTTAAGAATGCGCGCTCACTAAACTCACCAGCGCGGGCAGGGCGAACATCGTATTGTAAAACTTCTTTCAAAAGTATATCTAAGACTACCGGCCCACCGTGCGCATGAAATTCAATAATATCCTCGCCAGTAAATGAGAATGGTTTCTTAAAATAGAGCGTTAGTCCATTATCGATAGGTGCCTTTTTTTTATCACAAAAAACACCGTAGTGTGCGTATCGTGGGGCGGGACATAAACCAGAAATTTTTTCTGCAACGGCAGGTGCGAGGGGACCTGAAATACGAATAATACCTACGCCGCCTTGCCCGGAGGGCGTTGCAACAGCGGCGATGGTATCTTCTATCATTTAACTATTAGTAAATTTTACTTATGGCATTTTTTCAATTCGTCTAGTAATAATATATTGTTGTGTTATCGATAATATATTATTAACTACCCAATAAAGTACCAGGCCTGACGGAAAAAATGCAAACATAAAGGTAAATGCGAATGGCATTATTTGAAATACTTTTTGCTGGATTGGGTCGATTGGTGCTGGATTCAGTTTCTGCTGAATAAACATTGATATACCCATTAATACCGGCAAAACAAAGTAGGGGTCTTTATCAGTCAGATTAGTTATCCATAAAATAAAAGGTGCGTGACGCATTTCTGCACTTTCTAATAATACCCAGTATAACGAAATAAACACCGGCATCTGAACTAGTATCGGCAAACAACCACCCATCGGGTTTATCTTTTCCCGCTTATACATGTCCATCATCGCCTTACTCATCGCCTGACGATCATCACCGTATTGTTCTTTCATTTTTTGAATACGCGGTGCAACTTTGCGCATCCTTGCCATCGAACGATAACTCATCTCTGACAATTTATAAAATAGTGCTTTAACTGTAATTGTCAAAAATACAATTGCCCAACCCCAGTTATTAAAAATCTCATCATAAAAATTTAATAACCAGAACAAAGGTTTTGCAAAAACAGTAAGAACGCCGTAATCGACCGTCAAATCCAGGCCTGGCTCGATATCAGTCAATCTATTTTGTAGCTTCGGCCCAACAACCAGTCGTGCTTTTATTTCAGCTGTTTGTCCTGGTTCAATCACTGTAGCTGCAGTACGTGTACCTAGAGTATAGAGGTCTCTGCTTTTATTATATCGACTGAAATACAGGTTGTCTTTTCCTGCCTGCGGAATCCATGCGACAAGGAAATTATGCTGAATCATCGCTAACCAGCCATCTTTTAATTCCCTATTAAAATTTTCTTCTGCGATATCATCTAGATCATATTTTTCATATTTTATTTCTTCGTTGTATATCACACCACCAGTGTAGGTATGTATAAACGCGTTACTATTATCAGCTCCAGGCTGAGAACGCACTATCTGTAAATAGTCACTGCCTTTCCACTCCTCACTACCTGCTGTAACTAAATAATTGACATCGATAACATAATCATCGCGTTTAAAAATTAAAACTTTTTTAACTTTTACGCCATTATCGTTTTCCCAGTAGAGAGGGACCTCTAAACTATCCTGTCCCTCTGCCAACCGATATTCACTCTTTTCACTTCGGTAGATATCGTTATGTGATGGTGCCGTTCCTTTATTAACAGAAACTAATCCTGACTGAGCGACCATGTAATTATTTTCTGTATCCGTCATTAGTACCAGATGCTCATCTGGTTTGTTCGCATCTTCCGAATACTTTCTTAATACGACGCTTATTACATTTCCGCCCTTACTGTCGATAGTAACGTCAAGAACATCTGTAATAACTTTTATTTGTTTACCTGCAACCGTCGCACTGTCTTGTTCGGTTGAAACTAATGCAGCTGATTTCGTTACCTTAGGGTCAGCTGGCGGTACGATACCGTTATCAATACTCGCCTGTTCCGCCACATTCTTTTTTATCGCTATCTCAGGTTGTGGCCCATAGGCTAGCTGCCATTCTGCCCATATCATATAGACGATAAAAAACAGGGTGAAATATAAAAGTATGCGTTGATTACCCATTAATTTTCCAAATGATTATTTTTTATTGATTTTTTTAAAGTGAATGTTGATGGCACTGGATCGTGACCACCGTGGTGCCAGGGATGACAACTAAAAATTCGTCGTATCGATAAAATCAATCCTCTTACAAAACCAAAGCGCTGAAACGATTCAATGGCATATTCAGAACAGGTTGGACTATATCGACAACTTGGGGCTAGATATGGGCTGATAACATATTGATATGCACGAATAATAAATGTCATTATTTTTATTAATAATTTATGCATTTTTTATTTAATTGTAGCCAGTGTTGCTCTAACGATTGAAATAACTGCTGATTTGTTGCTTTTACACATTGTGCTCCAGCTAAAACTATAAAATCTGCATTTAGTTCATCATGCTCTTCCAGCTTTAGCTGTAATAAACGAAAGCTTTCACGTGCAATTCGTTTAAGCCGGTTTCTTCCAACCGCTAACTTTACTCTTTTTTTAGAAAAAGCCGTACCCAAACGCGCATGTAACAAATCATTTGGTCGCGCTAAAACAGTAAAATATTGATCTGAGGAACGAACAGGTTTGTCAAAAACACGATTATATTCTGCTGCTTTTAACAATCTGGCTTGTTTAGGCAAAGAAGCTGAGGGTTTAGCCAGCAACTTGGCTAGTGGCATGGCTTATCCCTAGACCCTTAAAATTTATACTAATCGAGTAATAACAAACAGTTATATTAAACTGTTAGACTCTGGCGACCTTTTGAGCGGCGAGCTTTTAAAACTTTACGGCCACCTACTGTACGACTACGTGCACGAAAGCCATGTGTTCTGGCGCGTTTTAAACAACTTGGTTGAAATGTTCTTTTCATGACTATACCTAATAAGACCGATGTTTTAGCGAGCCGGGCATTTTACTTATTTGCATACAGTTAGTCAAAAATTATTATATCTTTTACCTTCTTTTTTTAAACGGTTACTTTTTAATCAATTTCTCTAATATCCGCGAAGTATAAGCCTTAATTTTAACGTTCCCTTGTGGATAAGTCCGGTTAACCAGTATACAATAAATCCCCCGAATCAAATGTCCATCTGATCTGATTCTCCATTCAAACTATAGGTTAATTTTTGTGGGCACAACAATGTGGTCTAATTGTCTACACCGTCTCGAACAGGAACTCTCTGATCAACAACTTAATACCTGGATACGCCCCCTGCAGGTCATTGAGGATGACAATCAAATAAAACTACTGGCACCAAACCGGTTTGTACAGGATTGGGTAAAACAAAATTTTCATGAAAAAATTCAGGCCATACTACTCGACCTGGACGCTGAAAAATCAATCCAGTTATATGTTGAAATCGGTAGCCAACAAAAGGCCCCGGTTAAAAATATATTACCTGCTGAATCACCTAAATCACCCAAATCACAGGTTTTTATAACTAATAACAGACCTCAGGCAAACCATTCATTCGTCGAAAATAACCTTAACCCTTTGTTTACCTTCGATAATTTTGTTGAGGGAAAATCTAACCAGCTCGCTAAAGCCGCTTCTATGCAGGTTGCCGAAAATCCAGGTAAGGCGTACAACCCATTATTTTTCTACGGTGGTGTCGGTTTAGGTAAAACACATCTAATGCATGCTGTCGGCAACATGATGCTAAAACACAAACCTGACGCTCGCATAACTTACATCCACTCTGAACGCTTTGTTAGCCACATGGTAAAGGCTTTACAACATAATGCCATTGATGCGTTTAAACAGCACTACCGGTCTCTGGATGCCATATTTGTCGATGATATTCAATTTTTCGCCGGCAAAGAGCGCTCACAAGAAGAATTTTTTCATACCTTTAATGCTTTATTAGAAGAAGGTAGTCAAATTATTTTGACTTGTGACCGCTATCCAAAAGAAGTTGAAGGCCTTGAGGAGAGACTACGTTCTCGTTTTGGCTGGGGACTACCGGTTTGTATCGAACCACCAGAATTAGAAACTCGAGTAGCTATTTTACAAAAGAAAGCCGAAGAAGCTCACGCAGAACTGCCTAGCGAAGTTGCTTTTTTTATAGCCAAACGTATTAGTTCTAATATACGTGAACTAGAAGGTGCTTTTCGTCGCGTTTTAGCAACAGCAAATTTCACTGCTTCGCCAATAACACTCGAGTTTGCCAAAGATGCTCTACGTGACTTAATCGCAATACAGGAGCGCTCAGTTACCATCGATAATATACAAAAAACTGTTGCAGAATATTATAAGATCCGAACATCAGATCTACACTCTAATCGACGTAGCCGTTCAATTACTCGGCCAAGACAGTTAGCAATGGCCTTATCTAAAGAATTAACAAACCACAGCTTACCCGAAATAGGGGCGGCCTTTGGTGGGCGTGACCATACAACCGTACTTCATGGCTGTAAAAAAATTGCTGAGTTACGCGCATCAGATAATAAAATTAATGAAGATTATAAAAACATGATCCGAATTTTAAGCAATTAAAATATGATTAAAAAGTTCAAATAACAAACTGTGTATAAGTTGTTAGCTTAGCACTGGTTAATCTGTAGATAAAAACTGCGGTTTGACTTATCCACAAACCATGAACAGTTAAAGTTCAATTTACAAACCTTATTAAAAACCAATATTTACTATCTAAGTAACTGATAAATAAGGTAATTAATAAGTTATCCACATAAAAATGTGGTACTAATAATAATAATAAATTACATATAAAAAAAATATTATTTATATATAGGTAACGTAATGAAACTGCAAATCGAAAAAGAAACACTACTTAACCCTCTTCAACAGATCATAGGGGCAGTAGAAAAACGACAAACTATGCCTGCATTGTCTAATGTTTTATTACGTGCAACAGAAAATAAATTAACATTAACAGCAACTGACCTTGAAATAGAACTAGTCAGTCAAATTTCAATGATCGTTGATGAACCTGGTGAAATAACAGTACCTGCTAGAAAATTACTTGATATATGTAAATCTTTACCAAACGAGGCAATGATTAAGTTCTCTGTAAAAGATAACAAAGCTTTAATATTATCAGGGAGAAATAGATTTTCACTGGCTACATTACCAGCAACAGATTTTCCTGCTATCGATGAGATCAATAGTCTTTATCAATTTGATATTACACAAAAAACTCTGCGTGATATCATCGATAAAACAGCCTTTGCTATGGCACAACAAGATGTCCGTTATTACTTAAATGGCCTAATGTTTGAAGTTAGTGCAAATATTTTACGTGCTGTTGCTACAGACGGTCATCGCCTTGCTTATTGTGAAAAACAAACAAATGCTGAAATACCTGATATAAAACAGGTTATTTTGCCACGTAAAGGTGTACTAGAATTAGTTCGTCTGTTAAGTGAAGAAGATGACATAGCAAAAGTGACCCTAGGTAGTAATCATCTTCAGGTGGAATTTAATGAGCTAAAATTAACATCAAAATTAATTGATGGCCGCTTTCCTGACTACAACCGTGTTATGCCTGAAGCTGGTAAAAATGTCATTACCGCCGATCGTGATCAGTTACGTCAAGCACTAATACGGGCGTCTATCTTATCAAATGAAAAATACCGCGGAATTCGATTAGTATTAGAAAAAAATCTAATAAAATTACAGACACACAACCCTGATCATGAAGAGGCTGATATAGAGCAGGAAGTGGTTTATAACGGAGATAACATTGAAATTGGTTTTAATGTTAACTATATGCTTGATGTACTGAATGTAACCAACTCTGATACTGTACAAGCATCTCTACGAGATTCCAGTACCAGTTTTTTACTGACTTATCCTGACCAAACTGATTGCAAGTATGTAATTATGCCTATGCGCTTGTAGAACTGGTTTTTTAATAACCCTGTCAATGCGGTTAAAACAGCTACATATTAAAAATTTTCGTAATATTGAAAATATCCAATTAACCCCAGTTCAAGGGGTTAATTTAATTTTAGGAGATAATGCTTCAGGTAAAACAAGTTTGCTTGAAGCTATCTATTACCTTAGTCATATCAGATCTTTTCGCACCTCAAACGTTACCGATCTTATATTAAGAAATAGTCCTTATTTACAACTTGTTGCTAATATCGAAACAGCAGATAATTTAATTATTCCATTTGGTATTCGACGTAGTCGAAATAAATCTGAAATCAGAGTTAATAAACAACCGGTTAAACGTGTTTCTGATATTGCAGCACAATTTCCGGTTTTATCTATACATCCCGACAGTTATAAATTAATTACAGACAGTCCTTCATATCGTAGACAATACCTCGACTGGGGAGTGTTCCACGTGGAACATGGTTTTTTTAAAGCCTGGCAGCGTTTTAAAAAAGCCCTTCAACAACGTAACGCAGCACTTAAAACAAAACAGAAATTAGATATATGCCAGTTATGGAATACTGAAATATGTTTAACAGCGAATTACATCGATCAATTACGGCAGCAATATGTCGAAAAATTAACACCATATTTACAATTTTTAATCCATAGGTTTTTTCCAGGTGATATCGTAGATATTGAGTATAAACGTGGTTGGAGTAGTGATTCCGAACTATCCGATATATTAGTCAATAATTTATATAAAGAACGTTTAAAAGGTTATACCTCGTATGGTCCACACAGGGCTGAAATATCTATCAAAGTTAATGGTCAATCGGCACAAACTTGTATTTCAAGAGGCCAGCAAAAAACTCTTGTTGCTTTGATGCGCCTGGCTCAGGCTCAACACTTTACTGACGCTACGGGTAGATCATGCGTTCTTTTATATGATGATCTTGCTGCTGAGCTTGACGAAATGCATCGAAACTCAATTCTTGAAGTTCTTTCTACTATGAATATTCAATTATTTTTAACTGCCATTGAAGAAAAGCAGATAGACCTTTCTGTTTGGTCGACTAAAAAGATGTTCCACGTGGAACATGGTCAATTAGTACTGAGTGACTAAATAAATTATTAAATAGAATGTTCAGCACTTTTATCTATCTATATGAAAGACCTGATATAATGCAGTGTCTATATAAGTGGTTTGAAACATGAGTAAAGCAGATACCTACGATTCTTCAAGTATTAAAGTTTTAAAAGGCCTTGATGCAGTTAGAAAGCGCCCCGGCATGTACATCGGTGATACTGATGATGGCAGTGGTTTGCATCATATGGTTTTCGAAGTTGTTGATAATTCCATCGATGAAGCACTTGCAGGGCATTGCACAGAAATCAATGTAAAAATTCATTCTGATTTATCAGTTACAGTATCTGATAACGGTCGTGGTATTCCGACCGATATTCATGAAGAAGAGGGGATTTCAGCTGCTGAGGTTATTCTTACTGTATTGCATGCTGGTGGTAAGTTCGATGATAATTCTTATAAAGTATCAGGTGGTTTGCACGGTGTCGGCGTATCTGTTGTTAACGCCTTGTCAGAAAAACTTGAACTGACAATATATCGTAATGGCAAAATCCATAAGCAAGAATATAATATGGGTAATGCTGTTGCACCACTTAAGGAAACGGGTGACACAGAAAAAACAGGTACTTCTCTACGGTTCTGGGCAAGTGATACAGTTTTTAAAAATATTGAATTTCACTACGATATATTAAGTAAAAGATTACGGGAATTATCTTTTCTTAATTCTGGTGTACGAATTGTTTTATCGGATGAAAATACGGGTAAAGAAGATGTGTTTGAATATGAGGGCGGTATTCGCTCGTTTGTAAAACACCTCAACAGAAACAAAACGCCACTGCATGAGTCAGTGCTGTATTTTATGGAAGAAAAAGATGATGTGACAGTAGAAGTTGCATTGCAATGGAATGATTCCTATCAGGAAAATATATATCCTTTTACCAATAATATTCCACAAAAAGATGGTGGTTCGCATATTGCCGGTTTCCGTGGTGCATTAACACGTAGTTTAAATAATTATGTGGATAAAGAGGGTGCAGCAAAAAAGGCAAAAGTATCGGTTGCTGGCGATGATGCGCGAGAAGGATTAACAGCGGTTGTTTCAGTTAAAGTACCTGATCCTAAGTTTTCATCACAGACCAAAGATAAACTGGTTTCATCAGAAGTTAAGGGCATTGTTGAATCACTGGTCTCTGAAAAGTTACAGGAGTTTTTATTAGAAAACCCTGCAGATGCTAAAGCCATCACACAGAAGATTATCGATGCAGCACGTGCTAGAGAAGCAGCCAGAAAAGCACGTGAGATGACACGTCGTAAAGGAGCACTTGATATAGCTGGCCTGCCCGGTAAGTTAGCTGACTGTCAGGAAAAAGACCCGGCTTTATGCGAGATATACCTGGTGGAGGGTGATTCTGCTGGCGGTTCAGCAAAACAGGGACGTAACCGCGCAACACAGGCAATTTTACCATTAAAAGGTAAAATTCTTAATGTAGAAAAAGCACGTTTTGACAAAATGATAGCTTCAGCAGAAGTTGGTACTTTAATTACTGCGCTTGGCTGTGGTATTGGTAAAGACGAATATAATCCAGATAAATTACGTTATCACCGTATTATTATAATGACGGATGCCGATGTTGATGGTTCACATATCCGAACACTACTGTTAACTTTTTTCTATCGGCAAATGACTGAACTGGTGGAACGTGGACATATCTATATCGCACAGCCTCCACTCTATAAAGTTAAAAAAGGTAAACAGGAACGTTACGTGAAAGATGATGACGAGCTGAATGCTTATCTTTTACAGCAGGCACTAACAGGTGCAAAACTTTTTGTTTCTAAAGATGTGCCTGCTATTTCAGATACAGCACTGGAAGATATCGCTAGAAACTACCTTATGGCTAAAAACATTATTCAGCGCTTATCTCGTCGTGTAGATCCTAATATATTAGAGCAGCTTATTAACATACAGGGTATAGCAATAGAAGATTTCAATAATAATGAACGATTACAGCAATATTCTGATAACTTATTGAAAATATTGGATAAATTTAAATTATCAGGCATTTTTTATAGTGCAAAAATTGATAAGGACGATGATAATAATTTAACTTTGACGGTTACTAAACGATTGCACGGCCTGGATCATGAGTATGTTTTAAATAATGCTTTCTTCGCTTCAGTCGATTATCAGCATCTGGCGTCATTAGGTAATAAGCTTGATTCATTGCTTACTGAAGATGCTTATATCGAGCGTGGTGATAAACAAAGCTTAGTAGAAAATTTTGACCAGGTAATGGACTGGTTATTTACTGAAGCTAAAAAAGGACAGAATATTCAGCGATATAAAGGTCTGGGCGAAATGAATCCTGACCAGTTATGGGATACCACAATGAATCCTGAAACCCGTCGTATGTTGCAAGTACGTATCGAAGATGCTGTCGCTGCGGATGAAGTCTTTACCATGCTTATGGGGGATCAGGTAGAACCGCGCCGTGAATTTATCGAAGCTAATGCATTAGCTGCGACAAATATAGATACTTAATAAGCAATGAAAAGTAAATATTGAACAATAGAAAGACGATTGTTCAATATTTACTTTTCTCTTTTCATTAAAATGATATATAAAGATCTTAGAGATTTTATCGATCAACTTGAATCTAAAGGCGAACTAAAACGTATTAGTATCGAGGTTGATCCCTATCTTGAAATCACTGAAATATGCGATCGCACATTAAAACAACAGGGTCCTGCCTTATTGTTTGAAAACGTAAAAAACTCCTCAGTTCCAATTTTAGCTAATTTATTTGGTACGCCTAAGCGTGTGGCGATGGGTATGGGTGAAGACTCTACCGAAGCTTTGCGCGAAGTCGGGAAATTACTCGCGTTTTTAAAAGAACCAGATCCACCTAAAGGTTTAAAAGATGCCTGGGACAAAATGCCTGTTTTTAAACAGGTATTAAACATGGCGCCTAAAGAAATAAAAAAAGCGCCATGTCAGGAAGTGGTTTTTGAAAAAGAAGATGTTGATCTTAATAATATTCCTATACAAACCTGCTGGCCTGGAGACGTTGCGCCGCTGATCACCTGGGGTTTAGTTGTAACAAAAGGTCCAGAAAAAGAAAGACAAAATCTAGGTATCTATCGGCAACAGGTTATCGCAAAAAATAAAGTGATCATGCGCTGGTTAGCACAGCGAGGTGGAGCCCTGGATTTTAAAGAGTGGCAACAAAAACATCCGGGTGAAGCCTTCCCTATAGCTGTTGCATTAGGCGCAGACCCGGCAACGATTTTAGCCGCAGTAACTCCAGTGCCTGACGCACTTTCAGAATATGGTTTCGCTGGTTTATTGCGCGGTAGTAAAACAGAAGTTGTTAAATGTAAATTGAGTGACTTACAGGTACCAGCATCAGCAGAATATATTCTGGAAGGATTTATTTACCCGGATGAAACAGCTGTTGAAGGACCTTATGGTGACCACACCGGTTATTATAATGAAACAGAAACTTTTCCAGTATTTACTATTGAGCGAATAACGCATCGAAAAAATCCCATCTATCACAGTACGTATACCGGGCGACCTCCAGATGAACCCGCAATATTAGGTGTCGCGTTAAATGAAGTTTTTATTCCTATCCTGCAAAAACAGTTTCCGGAAATCATAGATTTTTATTTACCACCTGAAGGTTGTTCATACCGTGTAGCAGTTGTCAGTATGAAGAAACAATATCCTGGTCATGCCAAAAGAGTGATGATGGGTGTCTGGTCGTTCTTAAGGCAATTTATGTATACCAAATTTGTAATCGTCGTTGATGACGACATAAATACACGAGACTGGCAGGATGTTATCTGGGCGATGAGTACCCGGGTTGATCCAGTACGTGATTTTACACTGGTAGAAAACACACCGATTGATTATCTCGATTTTGCTTCACCTGTTTCTGGTCTGGGCTCTAAAGTTGGAATAGATGCAACCAATAAATTACCGGGTGAAACGGATAGAGAGTGGGGTTTACCCATTAAAATGGATGAAGCGGTTAAACAGAGAATAGATACCCTCTGGTCAAGTTTAGGTATAGATTAAACAGGGTTTATATAAGCAGGCAGTTAAACCGATTCCCAGGCATTATTGTTATCCATCCAGCGTAAACAAAGTAAGTACCAGATGCTAATAGGTAGCATCATGGCAAGCCAGCTCCAGTCATCGATTAAAAACAACTTTTTTATAATGTCGCTATCTACAAAAGTAGCCATAGGTAGACAATATAGAGTAAATATAACACTAGCCCATATCAGCATTAGTGCATGTTTACGTTTATGAATACTGGAAAAAGCCAGTAACACCCAGATAGGCATTTTAATTTTTTGACTCATAATAATCTCATTTTATGGCATAAATTCATCAAGTTGATCGTCCATGTGCATTTCGGTTAACTCACTAAAGCCGCCGATCCATTTACCATCGATGGTAATCTGAGGAACAGTACGAGCACCATTGGTGACCTCTGAAAATTCACGTAATGAAGCCGGGTCCAGATCAACACGAACTTCATCATAAGGTATTTTCCATTTTTTTAACAATGATTTTGTCTTATCGCAGATAGGGCAGGTAGCAGTACTAAATATTTTTAGTCGAGTCATCAAGCATTCCTTTTAAACACATATAAATTGTTGTTTTATTTAAGATAAACTAAGGGAAAATATCAGATTGAACAAAAAGCAAACAAAACTAACATTAACAAGAGTTATTTTACATGAGTTTTAAGATACGTGTTCCAGCAAGCGGACATGAATTTACTGCAGAAAAAAATGAGACCATACTTGATGCTGCAATCCGTCAAGGTGTGGGTCTACCGTATGGCTGTCGTAATGGTGCCTGTGGAAAATGTGCAGGTGAGGTTCTTTCCGGGGAAACAGAATATGACACTGAAGCATTACGAGCAATGGCAAAAAAAGAGTACGAAGCGGGTAAAACGTTGTTTTGTCAGGCCTGTGCAATCAGTGACCTGGAGATACAGGTAAGAGAAATAGTAAAAAGTTCAGATATCGAAATAAAAACACTGCCATGTCGTGTCGAAAAAATGGAGTTGCTAACGCACGATGTAATGAAGCTGCAGCTAAAGTTACCTGAAACGGAACGCCTGCAATTTATGGCAGGGCAATATATAGAAATTTTACTGAAGGACGGTAAACGCCGTGCTTTTTCTATCGCTAATGCACCCCATGATGATAAATATATAGAACTTCACATTCGTCACGTACCGGATGGACAATTTGGTGATTTTGTCTTCGATGGTTTGAAAGAAAAAACCTTAATGCGGATTCAGGGACCATTGGGCAGTTATTTTTTACGTGAAGATAGTGAACGGCCGATTATATTAATGGGTGGTGGTACAGGATTCGCGCCACTTAAAGGCATGCTGGAACACGCTTTTTATACTAAATTACAACGGCCTATCCATTTGTTCTGCGGTGCGAGATCAAAGCAAGATTTATACATGCATGAAATGGTACAGCAATGGCTTAAAAAATATAAAAATTTAAAATATACAGCAGTACTGTCTGAGCCATTAGCTGAAGATAATTGGCAGGGCGAAACAGGTTTTGTCCATGAGAGCGTGATAGCGCACTATCCTGATTTAGCAGATTTTGATGTATATCTAAGTGGGCCACCACCTATGGTGAAAGCAGGTATGGACCTGTTTTATGAAAAGGGCTTACCAGAAACTCAAATTTACTCGGACTCTTTTGAATATTCTGATGATGCATTGAAAGCGATGGGTATACAAAAGCCCAAAACGGATGACTGAAGCAATAACATTAAACCAGTTGATGAATAATTTACCTCAACAGGGAAAAGTTGAATGGTTAGGTATTCGTCCAGAAAAAAGAAAACCACTAAAAACGGTAGATTCAGTGACTGTGTTGGATAGTGGTCTCAAGGGTGATCATTATAACGGTCGTAGCGGAAAACGAAGCATCACTCTAATTCAAGCAGAACATATTTCAGCGCTTGCCTCACTATTACACAGAGAAAAAATTCTACCAGGTGAATTAAGACGTAATATCGTTGTGAGCGGAATTAATTTAGTCGCTTTAAAAAATCGTGAATTTAAAATAGGCTCAGCTATTTTAAAAATGACAGGTTTATGTCACCCCTGTTCGAGGATGGAAGAAGTTCTTGGTAGTGGTGGTTATAACGCGATGCGAGGTCACGGTGGTATAAATGCCAGTGTTATTGTATCTGGAACTATCAGTTTAGGCGATACTGTTCATGCAGTAGAAGATTAGACGGTAATGCATCTCAATAAAATGTCGCCAGTAAATGAAAGCCGTTTTGAATATTTATAAGTGCTACTTAGATTTTCCAAAAGAAAAATCCTTTCTACATACCCTGGCTAATATTTAAAAAATGAAATCTAAAATTATTGTATTGTCAGCACTGATGTTTTTTGTTGGCGCCATCGCATGGTTTGTTTTTGACAACAACGCTAATGTGATTTCCTCAAACGCATCAAAAGAAATAGAATTAGTTCCTGCCTATGTGGGTGTAAAGAATTGTGTGCAGTGTCACCAGCAACAGGTAGATGACTGGCGAGGTTCGCATCATGATCTTGCCATGCAACATGCTAATGATAAGTCGGTGCTCGGGAGACTTCGACCAGACACAATATGACTACAATGGAATTATTACGAGATTTTTTAAACGCGGTGATAAGTTTTATGTAAATACCGATGGCCCGGATGGTACGTTGCAAGATTATCAGATTAACTATACTTTTGGTGTTGAGCCATTACAGCAATATTTGATAGAGCTACCCGGTGGACGACTACAGGCGCTGACTGTGGCATGGGACAGTCGAACTAAACAGCAGGGTGGTCAACGATGGTTTCATCTTTACCCGAAAGAAAAAATTGATTTCAAAGACGAGCTACACTGGACGAAACGATCACAGAACTGGAACTTCATGTGTGCAGAATGCCATTCGACTGATCTGAAAAAGAATTTTGATCTAGCCACTAATCAGTTCAGTACCACCTGGTCCGAAATAAATGTTTCTTGTGAAGCCTGTCATGGTCCGTCATCTAGACACCTTGACTGGGCGAATAAAAAACCGGGCTGGGAAAAATACAGAGATAAAGGTCTGGTGTTTTTATTGGATGAACGCAACGGTGTGAGTTGGGATCTAAGCGCTGAGATCGACACTGCAGTACGAAGTAAAAACCGTAATACCAGTAAAGAGATCAATACCTGTGCGCGTTGTCATTCGAGGCGTGGCATCTTAACGGAAGAGTATCAGCACGGTAAGCCATTGATGGATACTCATCGACCAGCATTGTTAACAGAGGGTCTGTATCACCCGGATGGCCAGATCAAGGAGGAGGTCTACGTTTATGGCTCCTTCATCCAGAGCAAGATGTATCATAAGGGTGTTACCTGCAGTGATTGTCATCAGCCTCACAGTTTAAAATTACGCGCACCCGAAAATAAGGTGTGTTTACGGTGTCATAAGTCTGAGAATTTTGAGACAGAAAAACATCACTTCCACCCGCTCAATAGCAAGGGTGCAAGATGTGTGGAGTGCCATATGCCGGCGAGTAATTTCATGGTGATCGATGGCCGTCGTGATCACAGCATCCGTATTCCACGGCCGGACTTATCAATGAAAATAAACACCCCCAACGCCTGTAATAATTGCCATACGGAGAAAACGGCAAGTTGGGCGAATACACAAATGCAGACATGGTACGGAAAGGACTGGTCACCTGGCTGGCATTTCGGGGAAACCCTGTTTGATGCACGTCTAGGCAAACCTCAACTTGAGCAGGATCTCAACGCCATAGGTTTGACGCCTGATATTGCGGAGATCGCCAGGGCTACGGCAGTGACATTATTACCTGCTTATCCGGGCCCATTGACGCCGATTGTTTTGCCGAAACTGCTGGCAGATGAATCAGCGATGGTCAGGTTAGCGGCTTTGAGTACGGTGGAAGTTTTTCCTGTCGAACAACGTTGGAAGTTGGCAGGGAAACTATTGAAAGATCCCATACTTGCAGTCAGGATAGAGGCCGCGAGTGTATTATCGGTGCTGCCCCGAGAAAGCTTAACGCCTGCACAACAACTAGTACTGGATAAAGCCGCGCAAGAATATATCCAGGCGCAGCTCACTAATGCTGAGCTTCCACAATCGCATATCAATCTGGGTCTGTTATATTTGCAACAGGGTGATATGGAGAGAGCTGAACATGCCTATCAACAGGCGATTAAGCTTGATCCTGATTTCATCGCCGCTTATATTAATCTTTCAGATCTGTATCGGATACAGCAACAAAATGACAAGGTCGAAGCAAGTCTGATGCAGGCACGTGCGATCATCGGTGATAATGCAGTGGTGGAATATGCCCTGGGTTTACACTATATAAGGATCCATCAAATGCCAAAGGCATTAAAGGCGCTGGCTGAGGCAAGTCAACTACAGCCAGATAATGCGCGTTATGCTTATGTTTATGCAGTGGCATTAAATGGCAACGGTCAAGCGGAGCGAGCGATTAAAATTCTTCAGCAGGTGAATGAGCTGCATCCCTATGACAGTGATGTGTTGATAGCTTTGGTAACTTACAATAAGAACATGGAACCTACGGGCTCGACCGCGACGGCCGCGCCGAGCCCAGCCCGACACAACTCGGTCTGTGCGTCGACGATCCGGGCTACGGCGCCGGCGATGAGCTGGAGTACGCAACGGATTTCGCGCCGCTCAAGGCTCACTGCGATCTGCTGGTGGTAGGCCACGCCCGCGCGGCTGCGCCCAGCTCGTCGCTTCCGATCGAGCTGCGGGTCGACGACTACCAGAAAGCCGCGCAGGTGCGTCCACCGACTCCGACCCTCGGCGCGCCTCTCACGGCCAGAACCATGCAGTGCGAGGGCGGCGTCGCCGGGCTCGCCCCCCGGCGGTCGATGGTCTCCGGCTGGCGCCATGTGTCCTCGCTGCAACACTTCGACTTCGGGCTGTTCAATGTCGCCCCTGAGGATCAACAGCTCGCAGAGCTCCAACCGGATGCGCGACTGGTCCTGGGCGGCCTGCTCGAGGGGGCGCCGCGACGGGACGTGACCCTGGGAGGGCTCGCGCCGGAGGTCTGCTACCTCCCGGGTGGCGCGTCTGGGGATGCGCCTCGCGGGGTGCAGCTGCGGTGCGACACCTTGTGGATCCACACCGACCGCCGGGTGTGCACGTTGACCTGGCGCGGACTGGTGGAGTCGGCGCCCGAGTCCGACCCTGCCGCGCGCCTCGTCGTCACGGTCCGGGGCCCCCAGCCACGGCCGCCGGAGCGCGTCGCGTCCGAGCCATTCGATGGGGAGTGGACCGCGGCGGTGGAGGCCGAGGCGGTCCGCCCGGGGCCACCGGCCGAGCGCCCGCTCTCGCCCGGAGCGGGGCTCGAGCCTGCTTGGTCCTCCGCCGCACCTGGCAGACCACCCAACGACGGCGGCACGGTGGCGTTCGCGCAGATGTTTCCCGTGGATCCAACGGTCGACGACGACGAGGACGAGGATGACGTGGAGACCCGTCAGAACGTCTGGTCTCCCGATGAGGACACGGTCGATCAACCGCCGGCCGCCATCGAGCCGAGCCAGCTCGACGTCCCAGACGCGCCCCACCCCAGCGTACCCCCCGCCGGGCCGTCGGGCGGCGGCGGGCCCGGCACGGTGATGCTGACCTCGCCGGTGGCGTCTTCAGCGGCACTTCCTTTCAGGTCGGACCCCGCGAGCCCAGCGGATGGCGCCTCGTCGCCCCGACCAGCATCTCCCGCCGACGAGGCGCTGCCCTTCCACCACGACCGGCCAAGCGCGCCGATGGCATCGGCCGCGCCCCCGCCGGTCGCCAGCGCCGGCCTCTCCCCGCCTCAGGGAGCCGGGGACACCGACGTCATCGAGGACGAGCCCTCCGCGCAGAGCATCACCGGGGAGGTGCCGGTCGGAGGCAAGCAGCC
Source organism: uncultured Gammaproteobacteria bacterium (assembly GCA_963792545.1). GTDB lineage: Bacteria > Pseudomonadota > Gammaproteobacteria > SZUA-229 > SZUA-229. The sequence goes on from CAWBXM010000035.1 coordinate 20,329, forward strand.
CGTGCTGCCCTTCCAACCCGGTGCGTCACAGCCGCCGCCGCCGATCCCGGGCCCAGCGGGTCGACACCGGCACCGTCGCGTTCCAGGCGCTCTCGGGCGATGGAGCGCCTCCAGGGCCGGCTGCACCCGCTGAGCCAGTCGCCCCCGCCGCACCAGTCGCTCCCGCCGCACCAGTCGCGCCGGAGCCAGCGTCTCCCAGACCGGTTCTGCCCAGGCCATCCTGGCACCCTCCCGGCGTCGGTGCCGCACTCTCGACCACGGACACCGGCCCACGGGGACGAGGCGAGTCGGCCACTCCGACCCGCGACGAGATGGACCTCGAGACCTACGCAGCCATCAAGGTTCGACTGTGGGACGGCACGGTACCCACCGAGGAGGTGCTGCAGCAGTACGGCATCGATGAGCTCACTTGGCGGGCCTTCGAGGTCGAGCAAGCTCGTGCCATCGCCCGTGACGCTGCCGCCGGACGAGGTCAGCTCGCCGTCGACGTACGCAACGCCATCGCCAAGGCTCGCCGCAGTC
>CAWBXM010000036.1:0-15331 GCA_963792545.1 uncultured Gammaproteobacteria bacterium
TAATTGTAGTGGTGCTAGCAATTCGTTGACGCTGGGAAGAGCGTGGCTTACGGGTGTCTGAGGTGGGCAATAATGATTTTGTTGATGGCACACCGACAGATCGGTGCATCTTGCCATTACTGGGTTACTGAAAAAAGAACCGGATATGGTTATTTCCGGCATAAATGCCGGTGCTAATATGGGTGATGATGTCCTGTATTCGGGCACGGTCGCGGCAGCGATGGAAGGGCGGCATCTAGGCTTGCCGGCGATTGCCGTGTCGATGGACTCTTATACGCCAAACACTATGAGACGCTGCAACAGCGGTGACGCAGTTATTAAAAGATCAGAGCAAACCTCATTCGCGGCCAATACCATTTTAAATGTAAATGTGCCGGATATACCCTGGTCCGAAATCAAAGGATTTAAAGCCACTCGCCTGGGCAATCGTCATAAATCTGAAGGCGTAATCATTCAGGATGACCCACGCGGAGACCCTATGTACTGGGTAGGTCCACCAGGAGAAGCACAGGATGCAGGTGAAGGTACCGACTTTCATGCCGTCAGTAATAATTATGTATCTGTCACACCGCTACAGATTGATTTAACCCGATATGATAGCCTTGCCGAGTTAGATAACTGGTTGTCGGACAATTCAGGTAATCTATCGTCAGCGGACAATAATAGTAATAACGATAAAGTATTAGATGATAAGTAATGATATTCAAGGTATAGGCATGACTTCGCAGCGTACGCGTGACCGGCTGGTCGATCGTCTGCGTGATAAAGGCATTAAAAACGAACGTGTTCTGGAAGTCATTCGTACTACGCCACGGCATATTTTTGTGGATGAAGCGATGGCGCATCGTGCTTATGAAGACACTGCGCTACCTATTGGTCACGGCCAGACTATCTCGCAACCTTATATGGTGGCCAGGATGACCGAAGTGCTGCTAGAGGCAGGTGTGCCGGATGTGGTGCTTGAAGTGGGTACCGGTTCGGGTTACCAGTCAGCAATATTGTCACGTTTGGTATCCAAGGTTTATACCGTAGAGCGCATCAGCGCCTTATTACAAAAGGCTCGTGAAGCGCACCGCAAAATGGGTCTGATGAATGTTTATACTAAACACAGTGATGGTTCGTGGGGCTGGGCACCGAATGCGCCTTATCCGGCCATAATGGTGACTGCTGCCCCCGAGTCTGTTCCGCCTGGTCTGCTCGAGCAACTGGCGGTTGGTGGTCGTATGGTGATCCCGGTCGGTACCATCGGTGGCGTTCAGCAGTTGACACTTTTTACACGCACAGTAGATTCCATAGAAGAGACCACGCTCGAGCTGGCTCGCTTTGTGCCTTTACTTGATGGAGCGATCAGATAATGTTGTTTGCAGGGATTTATGGAAGAGTAATGATGTGGGCCGCGCATCCGCATGCTGAACGTTATCTGATTGCTGTTAGTATATTTGAGTCGATATTCTTTCCTATACCTACCGCATTAATGGTAGCGCCAATGGCGGTTGCAAGACCGGATCGTGCTGTGCGAATCGCATTGATTGCAACAACGATGTCGGTACTTGGCGGCATTGTTGGTTATTATCTGGGCTACTTTGCGATACATGCCATTGAGCCCATTTTGCATGATATGGGCTACTGGGATAAATACATGGTGGCACATAGCTGGTTCATCGAATGGGGTTTTTGGGCGGTGGTTGTCGCAGGTTTTTCACCGATACCATTCAAACTTTTCACGCTTAGTGCTGGAGCTCTGTCCATGTCATTGCTACCATTTATACTGGCGGCCATCGTGGGTCGGTCAGCGCATTTTTTTCTAGTTTCACTTTCTATGGCCTGGGCTGGACCCAAATTAGAGCCAGTTGTCAGAAAATATATCGAGTGGTTAGGCTGGTTGACTGTGTTGCTGGTTGCCGTACTGATATATTTTCATTGATCTAAAATGATGTACCGACGAAGTTGTTTCTACTCTGCAACCTTGTTGATAGCTCTGGCCTTAACTACCGGGTTGTTAATCGGGTGTAGTAGCAACAGCAAATACTGGGATCCCAACGATTACACTGTTAAATCAGGTGATACTCTGTACTCTATCGCCTGGCGATATGAGCTGGATATTGATGACTTCGCTGCCTGGAATAATCTAGGTTCATCAACATTCATTAAAGCGGGTCAACGTCTGCACACCCGTAAGCCAGCAAATTTTGATGGTACAAGATCGAAAAATATTGATCAATCGATTGCGTATTCCCCTGGATCATCATCAGGGCAGTCTTCAGCAGGTCGTTACGTGAGTAACCAGCAAGCGGTGAAAGCAAAGCAGGGCGATACCCTGTATGGTTTATCCAGGCGTTATGGCGTTGATATGAAGCGTCTGGCTCAACTGAATCAATTAAAAAAGCCATATGTTATTCAGCCAGGGCAAACTATTTTTTTAAAGCCGCTGAGTTCCTCACGCTCGACAACTACGGCTAAAGGTTCAACTCCAAAACATACGCCTAAGTCTGTGACGCAGACAACACGGTCGTCAAGTAACAGCTGGCCGACTACAGTTCGTTGGCAGCGCCCGGCAAATGGCAGAATCGTTAAGCAGTTCAGTAGCCGGCGAAATGATGCTAAAGGTATTGATATTGCCGGTAAAGAAGGTAGCGCTATTCTGGCCGCAGCAGATGGCACTGTAGTTTATAGTGGTAATGGTTTGATCAGCTACGGTAATCTGATTATCATCAAACACAGCAAAACTTTTCTAAGTGCGTATGCTTATAACCGCAAGTTGTTGGTTAAAGAAGGTGATGGGGTTAAAGCAGGACAGAAAATTGCAGAGATGGGGCATAAAGAGAAAGCAGACTCACGGTTACATTTTGAGATTAGAAAAAATGGCAAGCCGGTTGACCCGCTCAAATATCTACCCTGGTAGCGACCTGATAATTTAGTTAAAAAACTTAATCTTATTTAAATGTAACCTTTATCGTATTTTCATTTAATAGCACTCTAAAAACCACAACAAGGAAACTTGCCTCCATCCCAAATGGAATATACGCTCTTGTGTCTTTAAAATAAAAAACCACAATATCATGTGGTTTAGGTGGTAAACATAAATTAAATTCTAGTTTTTTCTAATAAATGCTTGCTTCGCAATTGTAAATAATGCTATAAGTTTTTCTAACGTAAGGGCTGACGTTAGAAGAACAGTGTAAGTATCTGGAATTTAAAGGAGAAAGTATTCCATTAGCTTGTACAATAAATGCGTATAAAAAAATAATTATAAAACACATTTTGGGGTGGGGTACAATCATGATAGAAGCAATAGCTGATTCAAAAGAAGAGCTGGAGAGTAGTGTCTTAATTATGCAGGCTGATGATGACATGAAAGCTAGTGATGACATCGCGTTTGACGATGTCGAGCTGGAAGACGAAGATGGTATAGAAGAATCAAATGTAGTGAAAAAAACTGCTGTTGCTATCAAAGCCGATGTTGATCCTGATGCAAAGGTTAATCGAAGAGAGCTGGACGCAACACGTTTATATCTGAGAGAGATAGAAGGTTCACCGCTACTTACTGCAGAGGAAGAGGTTTTTTATTCACGTAAAGCCTTAAAAGGCGACATGGACTCACGCAAGAAGATGATCGAATGTAATCTTCGCCTGGTAGTGAAAATTTCACGTCGTTACATGAACCGCGGTTTAGCCCTGCTCGATCTTATCGAAGAAGGTAACTTAGGCCTGATCCGTGCAGTAGAAAAATTTGATCCTGAAAAAGGTTTCCGATTCTCTACCTATGCCACATGGTGGATCCGTCAGACCATCGAACGCGCACTGATGAATCAGACCCGTACCATCCGTTTGCCTATCCACGTAATTAAAGAATTAAATGTGTATCTGCGAGCTGCTCGTGAACTTGAGCAATCCATGGATACTGGACCTACCGCAGAAGACATTGCAAAAATGCTGAACAAACCGGTTGCTGGTGTTGAAAAAATGCTGGGCTTACGTGACCGTGTTACATCAGTTGATGTACCTGTTGGTAAAGAGAATGATCGACCATTGCTGGAGGTTGTCGCCGACGAGCGTGTTTCAGCGCCACCTGAAATGCTACAGAATGAAGATGTCATGGCAAATCTTGGTGTCTGGCTGGGTCAGCTTGATACAAAACAACGTGAAGTGCTGGTTCGTCGTTTTGGCTTAAATAATCATGAACGTACCACGCTTGAAGATGTCGGCAAAGAATTAGGTGTAACACGTGAGCGTGTTCGCCAGATTCAGATGGATGCGCTTAAACAGCTCCGTAAAATTTTGGAAAACCAGGGTTTTACTGAAGAGTTACTGTTTCAGGACTAGAGATAACAGTTTGTTCCCTGTGTCGGGTTGCTGTAGATAGCACCCATGATACGACACTATTAAGCAGATACATTTGTATCTGCTTTTTTTATGTCCATGGATGGACGGTATGTCACAAGGAGCCAGGGAAGGCGATGTGACGATATGTCCATGGATGGACGGTATGTCACAAGGAGCCAGGGAAGGCGATGTGACGAATGTCCATGGATGGACGGTATGTCACAAGGAGCCAGGGAAGGCGATGTGACGAATGTCCATGGATGGACGGTATGTCACAAGGAGCCAGGGAAGGCGGAGTGACGAACCTCAAAGATGGTCGATATTTCTGTTTATCTATATTTTACTGATCACAGTATCAGCCCTGCTACAACATCACGATCTTCACTCTTTAGAATGTTATATGTTCTGCAGGCTGCACGAGTATCCATAAAATCAACACCGATGCCGCGCTCGATGATGGCGGAATAAACTTCCACCGCAGGAAATATAAGTTTACTGCCAGTACCGATGATGATGAGTTCCGGGTTATAAGCTAAAATCAGTTTGATATGTTCAGCGTTCAGTTGCTCGATAGTGCTGATATTCCAGTTATCATTGAGTTGTGAACTGGTGACGATCAGGCTTTGATTAAAGACTTTTCCGTTAATGGAAACGCTATCACTTTCATAAGCGGTAATTACATAACCTTCATCTTGACTGTCTTGCGCGAATTTCATAGTTTTATGTATGGCTACAGTTTTTTTAGTGCCCATATATTACACGTTATAAGGCGAATGCAGTAGAATATGCGTTTTTAGAATATCCTTTTCAAATAATCAAGTTGTGGAGAAAGTCTTGGACGCAGTTAAAGTTGGTCTACTAGGCCTCGGTACAGTAGGTGGTGGAACAGCCACGGTATTAATTAGAAATGCGGAAGAAATTCAGGCGCGCGTGGGTCGAGCTATTAAAATCACTCATGCCGCCGGTCTGGGGATCGATTCACAGACCATACTCGACCCGGCTACAACAAAACTTACCGAAGATGCATTTGAAGTCGTTAACGATCCTGAAGTTGAAATTGTTGTCGAACTAATTGGTGGTTACACACTGGCAAAAGACCTGGTGCTTAAAGCCATCGAAAATGGTAAGCACGTGGTTACAGCTAACAAAGCACTGATAGCAACACATGGCTCAGAGATTATGAAAGCGGCAGCTGAGCAGGGCGTTAGTGTTTGCTATGAAGCTGCTGTTGCAGGTGGTATTCCAATCATAAAAGCTATGCGCGAAGGTTTATCTGCGAATAAAATCCAGTGGGTTGCCGGTATTATTAATGGTACCGGAAACTTCATCCTGACCGAGATGCGTGATAAGGGCCGCAATTTTGCCGATGTACTCAAAGAAGCTCAAGAGCTCGGTTATGCCGAGGCCGATCCAACTTTTGACGTTGAAGGCATTGATGCCGCCCATAAGCTAACTATTTTGGCATCACTGGCATTTGGTGTTGAGCTACAGTTTGATAAAGCCTATACCGAAGGTATCAGTAAAGTCACCACTCTGGATATGAAATATGCAGAGGAGCTGGGATACCGTATCAAACATCTGGGTATTACGCGAAAAACAGAGAAGGGCATCGAGTTGCGCGTGCATCCCACGTTAATCCCCGCTAAACGTCTGATTGCGAATGTCGACGGTGTGATGAATGCAGTACTGGTTCAAGGTGATGCAGTTGGCCCAACTTTATATTACGGTGCCGGCGCAGGCGCCGAACCAACCGCATCTGCTGTGATCGCCGATATTATAGATACAGTAAGAACCATCGATGCACCTCTGCACCATAAAGTACCTTTGCTCGGTTTTCAATATAGCGCTATGCGTGATACGCCAATACTTGCCATTGATGATGTCGTGTCTGCTTACTATCTGCGCATGGAAGCGGAAGATAAACCTGGTGTATTGGCTGAAGTGTCAGACACCTTTGCAAAGAACAGCATCAGCATCGAAGCGGTTTTGCAGAAAGAACCTGCCACGGGTGAGAGTAGTGTGCATCTGATTATGCTGACGCAAAAATGTGTTGAGTCGAATGTGAATAAAGCGATAAAAGCGGTTGAGGGTCTGGCCTCAGTGCAAGGTGAGGTTGTTCAGATTCGAGTGGAGCATCTTGATTAGTATTTAAAGGGTAACCGAAAAAGACTGCTCTCCTGACGGATTCGCATGGCTGGTCGCGGAATACAATCCGCTCCTACGAGTTGATATACCTGTAGGAGCGGATTGTATTCCGCGATTTTGTATGGGAATCGCTCGCTGCAATTCTCCACTACCATTCTTATGGCATCGATTGAGACGGGCTTAGCTTTAAAGTAATGTTTCGTATTCTTCTTCCTTGAACCCGATCAGTAGTTTTTTTCCGCTTTCAAGGACAGGCCGCTTTATCGCACTTGGGTTATTCAGCATTACCTGTATAGAGGAAAACTCATCTATACTGTTTTTTACACTATCATCAAGCTTTCGCCAGCTAGTGCCGCGTTTATTTAGTACGGTTTCCCAGCCTGCATCTTTAATCCATTGTTTTAGATTTTTTTCAGGTACACCTAGCTTTTTATAATCATGGAATTCGTATTCCAGATTATTATTGTCCAGCCACTTGCGGGCTTTTTTCATGGTGTCACAGTTAGGGATGCCGTATATTTTTATCATATGAATGACCTTGAAAAATGAAGCTTTTACCACGGAGGCACAGAGAACACAGAGGAAACTTGAATAAAAGCGAAAAACTGGGTTTTAAACATTCGTACAGTTCAATTCTTTCTTGATGCACTGAAAATCTAAAAGAAGTTTAGCTTCAACAATAAGCCTCCTCTGTGCCTCTGTTGTGAAAAGTTTTTAATCAATATCCCGCAGTAATTCATTCAAACCCACTTTACCACGAGTTTTCTCGTCCACCTGTTTGACGATCACTGCACAATACAGGCTGTAAGTGCCATCTTTAGAGGGCAGGTTACCTGACACAACAACAGAGCCTGCAGGTATGCGACCGTATGAGATTTCGCCTGTCATACGGTTAAATATTTTTGTGCTTTGACCGATATAGACGCCCATTGAAATAACCGATCCCTGTTCAACGATCACGCCTTCGACAACTTCAGAGCGTGCACCGATGAAACAGTTGTCTTCGATAATGGTCGGTGAGGCTTGTAGTGGTTCCAGTACACCGCCGATGCCTACGCCACCAGAAAGGTGTACGTTTTTACCGATCTGAGCACAGGAGCCAACGGTGGCCCATGTGTCTACCATGGTGCCAGTATCAACATAAGCGCCTATATTTACATAAGAAGGCATCAGCACCACACTTGGCGCAATGTAAGAGCCAAAGCGTGCGGTCGCTGGTGGTACGACGCGTACACCTGAATCGCGAAACTCGCGGGTATTCAGGTCGGCAAATTTTGAGTTAACTTTATCGTAGTAATTGGTGAATCCGCCTTTGATAAACTCGTTATCGTTTATGCGAAAAGAAAGCAGTACGGCTTTTTTCAGCCATTCATTGACAATCCAGTTGCCATCAACTTTTTCAGCAACGCGTGCTTCGCCTGAATCAAGAAGATTGATGGCTTGTGTGACAGCATCAGAAATATGTGTTTCGACATTACGTGGTGTGATGTCGGCACGGCGTTCGAAGGCTTCTTCGATAATGCTTTTAAGTTCAGACATGTGTGGTTCTCCAGTACAGGTTTATAGGTTCAATGGTTAAGGTTTAAATTCGCTAAGAAATCTTTGATTCGATCTGCTGCGGTTATGCATTCTTCCAGCGGTGCAACAAGTGCCAGACGCACATGATTTTTACCGGGATTGATACCATCGCTCATGCGCGACAGATAACTGCCAGGTAAAACTGTAACGTTTTGTTGTGCATATAAATTTTTAGCAAAGCTTTCATCATCGATGGGCGTTTGTAACCACAGATAAAAACCAGCATCAGGCAGTGTTAGTTTTATAACCGGGCTCAGGATGTCTATGACTGTATTGAACTTTTCAGTGTATAGTTTTCGGTTATTTTTAACATGTGTCTCATCGTTCCATGCTGCAATGCTGGCAAGCTGGTGTACTGGTGGCATAGCACAGCCATGGTAGGTACGGTATAACAGATATTGTTTGATCAGCTGTGCATCACCGGCAACAAAACCTGAACGCATTCCCGGCAGGTTGGAGCGTTTCGACAGGCTATGAAATACGATGCAATTTTTTAAGTCATGATTGCCGCATTCTGCAGCTGCTTCCAGCAGGCCCGTGGGTTTGTTGCTTTCATCAAAATATATTTCTGAATAACATTCATCCGAGGCGATGATGAAATCATGTTTCTGTGACAGCGCAATCAGTTCGATGAGCTGTTGTTTTGAGATAACGCTGCCTGTTGGATTACCCGGTGTGCAGATGTAGATGATTTGGCATCGTTGCCATGTGTTGTCATCGATGGCATCAAAGTCAGGCAGGTAGTTATTTTCCTTTATCGTATTGTAAAAGCAGGGTGTTGCTCCTGATAAAAAGGCCGCCCCTTCGTATATCTGATAAAACGGATTAGGCATCAATAACAGCGCGTTTTCATCACGGTTGATAAAACACTGGGCAAAAGAAAATAAGGCTTCGCGTGTGCCGGTTACCGGCAAAATATTTTTCTCTGGGTCTAATATGCTGTCAGATAGACTAAAACGATTATTTAACCAGTTTGTTATTGCGACCCGTAAATCCAGGCGACCTTTGGTTAAGGGATAGCGGTTGATTTGATCCAGATTATTTTTAATGCACTCCAGTACAAAATCGGGTGCTTCATGCTTGGGTTCGCCAATCGACAGGGCGATATGCCCATCAACCGTTGGCACGCTATTGGCTTTTAGCGCATTCAGTTTTTCAAAAGGGTAAGGTTGTAGTTTTTTCAGGTCGGGATTCATTGCAGGTGTATTTTGAAAGTCGTCTTCTTAATGTACGGTCCAGACCATTGATTCAGGCTAATCTGAAATAATGGCCTGGATCGATAGTTGTTGTCTAAATCGGCACGCGCGGTATTATAAGCGATTTAAAGTTTGGCTTCAGGGGTAATCAATGTCGCATGACAATACAATGGACAGTTCAATAAATAATTTGACGGTAAATTCATCTTCGATAACCCCCCTGGTTAAGGCGATTGACCATTGCAGTCTCATCGTAGCTGATACTGAGAAAGCACTTGAATTCTATAAGGGGATTTTGGGTTTGCAATGTGATGAGTCACGTCCTGACCTGGGTTATCCCGGTGCCTGGCTCCAGGTTGGGCAAACGCAGATACATCTAATGGAAGTGCCTAATCCAGATTCGACCGACAATCGACCTGCTCACGGTGGTCGTGATCATCATGTGGCATTACAGGTGTCCGACCTTGATGAGCTGATCAACAGACTTGAAGCTGCATCTATGATATACAGTAAAAGTAAGTCCGGACGGGCGGCGCTGTTCTGTCGTGATTTTGATGGTAATGCCATCGAGCTAGTCGAGAAGTGAGTTATCGATTATCTTATAATTTTGTTTGATCAGAGCTCGAGTAGTTGCGTTTTTAAGTAGCCATAAGAACTAACCTCATGGTCTATTCCTCAGGTTCTTTCAATCCTGCAAAATAAAAAGGTGGTTAATTAGGTATCCATTTTAGCTATGACCTGACTGTTAGCGTTAATGTTTTCTTGTCTTAAAGTCGCTACGTTATATTTCACATTAACATATGTAAGTTCATTTATATCAATATTTTATATGACTTTATTGATGTAATTTATATCATTTATAATGATGTAGATTGGTGGCTAACGGATTATATCGAGCAGAAAATATTATCCGCTCTCAAGCTGGATGACAGGTCGCGATAGCTTTGCTCTGGCGTGATAGCAACTTTGTCAGTAATGAGATATTTTTTTAGTTACTGGGTCTACTGCTGCAAATGCTTTAAGTTATAATCTGGTGAAATTAAATCAACTTATAAGGAACGGCTTTGAAAGATCTGGATTATTTATTTGAAAAAAATTTGGCATGGGCGACAGCCATCAAGGAAAAAGATCCTGAATTTTTTTCTATGTTGTCCAAGCAGCAGGCGCCTGAAATCTTGTGGATTGGCTGCTCGGATAGCCGGGTTTCCTACTAATCAGATAGTCGACTTACCTCCGGGTGAAGTATTTGTACACCGTAACATAGCCAATGTCGTTGTTCATACTGACCTTAATGGTTTATCTGTTATTCAGTATGCGGTCGATGTTTTAAAGGTAAAGCATATCATCGTTTGTGGCCATTACGGTTGCGGTGGTGTTAAAGCCGCGCTGGATGATAAGAGCTATGGCCTTATCGATAACTGGCTTCGTCATATCGAAGATGTTGGTCGTCTCAATGTTGAAAAGATGAAAGGCCTGGAGGGTAAAGAGAAGCTTGATTTGCTCTGTGAATTAAATGTAACAGAGCAAGTGATCAATGTATGCAATACATCAATAGTTGAAAATGCCTGGAAAAGAGGGGACCCTCTCTCTGTTCACGGCTGAATATATAGTATCGAAAATGGCATTGTTAAAAACTTGAGCGAATGTATTACCTCAAGTGAGCCAATAAAATAAACCGCTTTTCCAGGTTACCTTTTTAATCTTGTGCTATCTGCGATGTGATTTTAGAGTTTGTTATTTTGAACTTAAATCCTTGTTCTCTAATATATCTATGCTGTGGTGATATGGATGGTTGATTACTAGAATTTGTCGCCGACTACTCTCTTTATCTTATCGATGCATTAATAAACGTATAAAACAGGGCCTTATTCTGTGCCCGTAAATACATTAAAAAATCATTTTTCTGTGAAAGTTGAGTAAAATCACTGCCAGGTTGGCAGGCAAAATATTGACATTTTGTGGTAACTGTATTAGTATTTACTAATATATGAAAAATTTAATATACAATCTAATAAAAGCTACTCTACTCGGGTTAATGCTCGGTGTATCTCTATCTGCATACGCCGAAGAAGAGCCGGGCGCGCTTTGCGCACCCTTTAAAGACGCTCAGATTGACCAGGACGTACTGGCTGTTATGTTGAAGGCTGCTGAAGATGGCGATTTGTATCGTATTAAGCCGGACTCATCAAAAATGGGATTCTGTATTAATAGCCCGTTAGGTGAGGTTAAAGCTGAGTTTCGTCGGTTCAACGGTGGCATGACCCTGAAAGAAAATAGCCAAAAAAGCAGGGCGGTAGTCAATATTGTCGTTGATAGTCTGGATGCTGACTCTGGCCTGGTTGAAACCATGCTGAAAAGTGAGAGCTTTTTTGACAGTGAGCTGTATCCGAATATTATATTCGTCAGTACCGGCATAGAGTGGATTTCGGATAAAAAAGCAGTGCTTAAAGGTGACCTGACCATGCACGGCATTACCAAAACAGTCGCTTTTTATGTGGATATGAAAAAAGTAAAAACAGCGCAGGGAGAAGATGTGCTGACAGTTAAAGCGACGACAACTATCCAGCGTTCAGAGTTTGCCATGCATACACTCTCACCGATGGTGGATGATCGCGTAAGTTTATGTATGACTGTAGATGCTTATCGCTACAAAACTTGAGTTAGTGTTAGATAGGAGGCAAAACATAGCGAATGTCTTTGCCTCCTATCTATCAATATAATTAAAATACTACTTCATACTAGCTTACTTAATATTACACTGAGTTTTAATCTCAGCAATCTTTTTATCAAGCATTTTTGCATAATCACCGCTTGCTACTTTCATAGTTTCACCTTCATTTCCCTCGATAAGGTGGGCTACCAGACCTATCGGAAAGACAGCTGAAACACCCTCGCCAATCTTTTTCGCCGTGCTGGCTTTTTCATTTTCCAGGACGCGAAGATCACCTTGAGCTGTAGCGCAGTTCACGGGTTCTTTCATGTCTTTTTCTGCTTGTGTACTTACCGGTGCGCAACCAGACGCCAAAACTGATATCACTCCAGCAGCTGCAATCATGCCTAACGTAGTTTTAAAACTTGTTTTCATATTATTTCCCTTAATCAGAGATTACCTGGATAAATATCAATGTTTTCAGGTGGCTATAAATGTAGACTGCTGATATCTCGAAGTTCAATCCACGAAGATGGAGGCGGTGCATTACTATGAAAAAAAAATTGACCATAGGATTGGCGCTCGGCAGTGGTTCATCGCGCGGCTGGTCACATATCGGCATCATAAAAGCACTGGCTGAGTTAGGTATTACACCCGACGTTGTCTGTGGCACTTCCGTCGGCGCAATGGTTGGTGCTTCTTACGTTACAAATAATATGGACAAGCTAGAAGAGTGGGGGTGTTCGTTAACAAAATATGAACTGGCAAAATTTTTCGATATAAATTTAGGGTTGAATGGTTTTGTTGATATCAAACGCTTCCACAATTTTTTAAATTCGTATGTTGCCAGTGATGATGTATTGATAGAAAACTGCGAAAAACGTTTTGCTGCAGTAGCCACAGATTTAGAAACCGGTCGAGAAGTCTGGTTGATGAAAGATTCTATCGTACAGGCCGTCTGGTCATCCATGTCGATGCCAGGGTTGTATCCAGCAATAAAAAATCATAATCGATGGTTGGTTGATGGTGGTTTAGTCAATCCTGTCCCCGTCTCAGTCTGTCGTGCACTGGGTGCTGATCTTGTTATTGCGGTAAATCTGAATGGTGACATCGTCGGCCGCCTCACGAAAACAGCGCAAACAAAAGCAACGGAAATACCTAATAATCATACTACTTACAGACTGACTGAACTTGTTAAAGAATACAGCCGCTCGTTATTTTCGAATACTAAAGTGGATCATCAACCACCGGGACTATTCGATGCTATCGCAGGATCAATGAATATCACGCAGGACAGGATAACCCGAAGTCGTCTGGCTGGCGATCCGCCGGATATAGTCCTGTCGCCGAGGTTAGCCAACATTGGCTTACTCGAAGTTTATCGCGCAGAAGAGGCCATCGAAGGTGGCAGAGCATGTGTTCAACACATGTTGCCAGAACTAACCCGAATGTTTGAAATAGTGTGAATCAGGTTATCGGTTTCCTGAGAAATAAGCAGGATAACCTTCGTTTACTGTGTATATTTGCGAGTTCTAAAACAACATCATAAGCCTTTCACCACAGAAGCAACCTGTCTGATTACGACAATTATTTTGTGGGCGTATTTATTTGCTGTCCTTAAATCTATAACAGATAATTCTTATATTCTCTGCCGTTGACCTGTATCAAGTAAACTCTAAAAAACTGGTTTAATCTAATACTTGATATGACAGACGATAAATTCAAATTGAAAAATAAATCAGATACTGATTTGCGTGCATGGGTAGCTGCAAATAAGCCAGGTACCGATGAGTATAAAGCAGGCCTTAACGAATTAATGAGACGAGTCGCTATCATCGAAGAGTTAATCGAAAAAAGTGAAGATCCTGTCAGACATCGTGAATTGATTGCTGTGGGCATAGCTATCCTGTCTCTAGTGGTAGCTATTATTGCCATAGTCGTTAACTATCAATAAGAAAAAATATTAGGGATATCCTTACGCTAGAAAAGGGGCGGTGAAATTATTATTCCTCTGACTCCACACATTGAAATAACAAATTAATAAAAAAATGAGGTTCTATGATGAAAGTTAAAGACATCATGACAACAAATGTGCGTACTGTTTCATCCGATAAAAAACTGGGAGAAGTGGTTTCGCTGATGTGTGTGTATCGATACAGCGGCATACCCGTTGTTGATAACGGCAAGTTGGTGGGTACCGTCTCCGAGAGTGATGTGCTGGGAAAAATGTTTCCAAAGCTTGAGGATCTGATGGGTAGTATGTCTGCGGTTGATTATGATGCGTTGATGAAGCAGTACGCTAACGTGGTCAACGTACAGGTCAAGGATGTGATGACACCGGCCGTGATTACGATTAAACCAGACATGCATATCCTGCAGGCAGCATCTATGATGTGCGGCAGAAAGTTCCGTCGTATTCCTGTGGCTGTGGGCGACGAGCTTGTTGGCATGGTGAGCATGGGTGATGTGCATAAGGCGATCTTCCAAAGCACCGTGGCGACAAAATTTTCATGAGCGAATGAAGCAGTGATATATGGTATGGAAAGACTTGACCTGTGTACTTCTCCTATTCCCTGTACCATTTATTGTCGGCATCTAACTTCATCCATAAATAACTAAACCAGTAAAAAACACCTGCTTCAGTTTTTGAAGGTGCGGTGCAGGTGTACTTTGTTCTGCCGGGTTTAATGGTCGCATTCGCTTTAACGCTTACTACAGCCTCATCCTTATCAAGCCAGTCTGACTGGATTCGCCCCTGTCCCGATGTGTAGCAGGCTAAGGCTTCTTTTTTATAGTCACCGTCTTTCAGCTGCATCGTTAATACGGGTATATCTGTGTCATTTGATATCACGCCATCCGCTGGAGATAATATATTTACTGGTAACGGTTTCGTGGAAATCTTGATCGCAAAGTCTTCAATAGAATCGAATCCTGTCGCCATAGGGAAACGCGGCAAAGCTTGAAAATCAGATGAGTAATTGATCGCGCCTGATTGCTGACCGAGACCGAAGTAACCCATCTCTCGTAAGATGGTTTTTACTCTGCCTGTATATTCACCATAGGGATAAGCAACTGCCCACACCGGATACACAAGCTGCTGCTGCAAAATATATTGAGCCTGGCTTATTTCATTAATAATACGTTGGCGCCATTGGCTTTCATTCTCTGTCGGATACTGACGAACAAGATGCGGATGGGACAGGCTGTGATTGCCGACATCACCACCAAAAAGCTGGATCTCGCGTAACTGCTCCCAGCTCATGAAATGATCATAACCTTCACCAATATATTTAGTGGTGACAAACACCGTAAATGGCCATCCTTTATTTTTTAATATCGGAAAGGCTTCACTATAAACCGAGCTGTAAGCATCATCAAAAGTCAGCACTACCGTTTTTGGCGGGATGGGCCTGCCCGTGGCCAGATGGACCAGGGTCCG
>CAWBXM010000037.1:0-5231 GCA_963792545.1 uncultured Gammaproteobacteria bacterium
TCTTACTGCAGGCTGCTGGCAATTTAACAAGTCTCTGATTAATTCTGAATAGGCACAAAGGAAGAGCAAAGAGAATTAAAGGGGACGGAGGGATTTATCGGCAAAGCTCCTCGGTAACTGCTCCTGCGTTACCCTGATACCGTCCATCCTTGGACATATGCGTTGCTCTACTACCTACGTCCATGTAGGCCACAAATAAGAATCATTAAGTGAATAATATTTATAAGGCAGATAACCAAAGACGTAAGCGCAGACCAGCTTCAGTGCTGTAGCCTGTTTCGACAAACGTGATCTCGCCATTGGGGTCAAGAATAAAACTGGAGGGTACGCCTGTTAAACCAAAGGACTGTGCCAGTTTGCCACTGGTATCGAGCATCACTGGAAATGTTAGTTGATTATCTCGCATATAAGCTTTTACCTCTGCCTCACCTTCAGACCATGAGGCGATACTGATCACTGGATAGTCTTGTGATATCGATTGTATGGTGTCATTTTCCAGTTCACATATCGGGCACCAGGTCGCCCAAAAATGAAATAAAACAGGCTCACCTGCAAATTCAGAAATCGTAAAAGCTGAACCATCGATCAACACACCAGAAAATTCTGACAGATTACCGCTTACTGCGTCACGGGTTTTCCACCAGTTAGCCGCTTGCATAACAACAAGAAAAAGCAGGAGATAAACCAGCCAGGATCGCCAGTGTTTTTTTGTCTGGGTATTCATATTCACAAATCTACATGAATTGGTGACCGTTGGCTGATATTTTATGGGAATCAGTGGGGTCTAATGCCATTGATTTCTTTTCACATATACGGAGAGGTGACAGAGTGGCTGAATGTACTTGATTCGAAATCAAGTGAACGATTACTGGTTCCGAGGGTTCAAATCCCTCTCAACGCCAATCAATTTTTCTTCAGCTTTATAAATAAGAGGGGGAATTAACCTGTATGGAGATATTTCAGTTAGAATTACGCGCGCTATAACTTTAAATTTTTAAGAAACACTGGAGAGTCTGATGAAAAATATAAGAATATTAATGATGATTATGGGGTTCGCTGCTATCAGTGCATGTGCTTCGAATGAAACGATGGATGCTGCCGAGAGTGATGCGCAAGACAAAGCTGAGATGATGAAAGAAGAGCAGTCAACAGCGGTGAAAGAGGGAAAAGCAGAAGCCGAAGCTGATATAGAAGCGAAACAAGTTGATATGGAAGAGCAAGCTGATGAAGTAGTTGAGCAAGCTGAAGAAAAAGTTGAAACTGCTACGATGAACGAATCTGATGCTGCTGCAAATGCATCAGGTAATCTTGTCTCTACATGTACGAACGGCGAGCAGGTTCGTATTATCACGGTTGTTTACGATAACCCGGAAACGGACACTGTCTGTGAAGTAACTTACGAGAAATCTACAGGTGTACAGACTTTATGGTCAGCTAACAATGAAAGAGACTATTGTCTTGATCAAGCAACCGCGTTTGTAGAAAAACAGGAAGGCTGGGGCTGGATCTGCAGCAACCTGGAATAAATTGTAAAGGTTGAGCTCAGGTTAGTTGCAATGAGAAAGGGGACAGATCTATTTAAAACACTAAAAAGATCTGCCCCCTTTAAATATTGTTTTTTTACAATGCAATATGCTTTACGCAAAAGTCTTTTTGCCGTTGACCATCAGTCTCCAAAACTGGTGCCTACATTTCTGGCGCTGGTTACCCAGGAATGATCTGGTGGTACCAGTTTTTTATTACCTGCAACTTCAATCAGTGGCACGGGCACGGCATTATCGCCTCGGGCTGCTACCATGACGCCATACTGTTCCTGCGCAATAAGATCGGCACAGGCAGTACCAAGCCGAGTGGCCAGCAGTCTGTCAGCAGCAGATGGTGTACCTCCGCGCTGCAGATGACCGAGGATGGTAACCCTGGATTCGAGCCCGGTCAGTTCTTCCAGTTGTCTGGATAATGTACTGGTATGGTTGGCGTTTTCTTTTTCCAGACGGGTAATCTTTTCTTTGGCCTTTTTTCTGGCATCTTTTTCTGTGGCACTGTCCATGGTATTTTCCGCTGCCTTTATCTTCTTTGCCTGGTCTTTTGGTAAGGCGCCTTCTGAAACTGCAACGATGCTGAATTTCTTTCCGCTGCGCACCCGGTTTCGAATGGCGGTTGCCACCGTGTCCAGGTCATAGGGAATTTCAGGCAGCAGGATTACATCAGCGCCGCCTGCGATGCCAGACCCCAGCGCTAGCCAGCCTGCTCGATGTCCCATGATTTCTACTACGATGATACGATGGTGACTATGAGCGGTGCTGTGCAATCTGTCGATGGCATCAGTGGCGATACCCAGTGCGGTATCAAAACCAAACGTGGTGTCAGTCATGCCTACGTCATTGTCTATGGTCTTGGGCAGGGTGATGATATTGAGGCCTTTTTCCATTAGCTCCAGAGCATTTTTCTGGGTGCCGCCGCCACCGATACACACCAGTGCATCCAGGTGGTGGTTGTTGTAGTTTTCTACGATCACATTCGTCATGTCCTGTTTCTTGCCGCCGAACATCATGCGATGAGGTTTGTCTCTGCTGGTGCCCAGGATGGTTCCACCCCGGGTAAGAATGTCGGACAGCATGCTGCTATCCAGCCGAACACTGCGATTGTCTACCAGTCCCTTGAAGCCATCCAGAAATCCGATTATCTGCATGTCGTAGCGACCTTGTGCTGCTTTACCCACGCCACGGATGGCCGCATTGAGCCCGGGGCTGTCACCGCCAGCAGTAAGAATACCTATATGCTTTGCCATGCTGAAAATCCTGTCTGGTTAGTTGTAATCGGTGTGAATCTAAGTGATATCAGTCAGTTATACAATAACATAGGTCAAGTAAACTTAAAGTTAATAGAAATATTTTGAGTCAGAGTAAAAACTAACGAATCGAATAATAAACCAAATGGTTTTTACTTTGACCCCAATTTTTGAAATGGGCTTTAAAGTTGGTTAATTAAAGGGGATAATTTTCATCCCCTTTAATTGTCATGTACCAAAACACCTTCAAACCCCCTGTTTTTGACCTAAATCAATACTTCAAGATGCCAGTCATTGATAATAAATAAAGGAGGGCATTATCATGTCTACATTAACTGTAGTAATAATACTGGCACTGATATCAACAATTGTTACATTGGTATGGGGTTTAGGCTCCATGGCATCTGGCGGCACCTATGATCGCGAACACAGCGAACAACTGATGTTTGCCCGTGTAGGTCTCCAGGCATTTGCATTCATTATGATGATGGTGGCTTTATATTTCTCAGTCGCCTAACAGCGACCTTAGTAAATAAACATATTCTTTTGGCGTATGTACGCTGAATGTGAGAAATTAAATAGGGTCAGAACACAGTTTTTTTAGAAAAAAAGGGGTAGCCCTTCCATTTCGCATAATGTAAATTGTAAGACATGACCCCAATAAATATATATAGTCAGGAATAACTGACACTACCCGTTCACCATGCTAGACATTTCAATAATATTCAATAGGAGAAACAAAATGAAATCATACACAACTATTACTGCTGCACTGCTTGCAGGGCTTTTACTCATCGGGCTGTCCGCTTGCGAAAAAGATTCGGGAGAAAAAGCTGGGGAAGCAATCGATAAAGCAGCATCTGATGTGGTAGATGCAACCGAGGATGCAACAGATGCTGCCAAGGAAAAGATGGAATAATTAAAGAAAATCAAATGGGATTAGAGCATAGTTATTTCTAATATTAGAGATAATTGTGGTCTGCCCCATTTCTTTTTCAACGCACAATATAATTGAGGAAATACAAGCGGATATTAAAGGGGTAATTACTATAATGATTAAAAATACATTCATAATTTTAGTATTAAATATATTTTTGTTCTCAGGCATGGCAAATGCTGAAAAAGCAGGAGCTGAGGAGCAAGATGATACAAACGAGACGATAAGCGGTTCAGTCAAAGATACTAAAGATACCGCTCAGTTAGAAAAAGATAGTTTGCCTCTGGAAAAACATGCAACGTCTAATGAAACAAGTGCAGAAACAGAAAAGCCTGACCAAAAAGAATCGACAAATCCCCCTGCTGATAGCACCTTCGGGGCAGCCGAACGTGATGCCAGAAGAGAAATGATTGCTAAAGAAAGAGCGGCTAGAAAAATGGCTGCACGAGAGAGAGCAGCAAGAGCAGAAGCTGCCAGAGAAATGGATGCACGGGTTAGAGCAGCAAGAGCTGAAGCTTCCAGAGAAATGGCTGCACGGATTAGAGCGGCAAGAGCTGAAGCTTCCAGAGAAATGGCTGCACGAGTTAGAGCGGCAAGAGAAGAGGCTGCCAGAGAAATGGCTGTACGAGTTAAAATAGCAAAAGAAGCCGCCGCTAGAGAAATGGCAGCACGAGAAAAAGAAAGAGCTGCTAGAGAAATGGCAGCACGAGAAAAAGAAAGAGCTGCTAGAGAAAGATACTATCGTGAGCGCATGGGTAGATACTAAAGAATAATAATCAAGAAAATCAAAGGGGACGGAGGAATTAAATTTTAACCACTCTTTTGAATGGATTATTATTTAACTCCTTCGTCCCCTTTAACATTTCCCAAATATCGAACATGCTTCACACAGTTTATATTGCAGTTATGCACGGCTGTATTGATAACATCGATAACTTTAGGACGGGGAAAAGATGCTCGCCAGGCTAACGCCACGGTTCGAGATGGTACTGGATTTCTAAAGCGGCGAATTGCCAGTAATCGCTGAGAGTAAGAATGTGCCCCGGCAGCTGTACACGGTATTACGGTTACACCAAGTCCTGAGACCACCATGTGACGGATAGTTTCCAGTGAACTGCCTTCAACAGTATGCGGCAGATCTCCTATTAGTCCAGGTTTTGGAACACACTCAGGGCATGCCTCAAGCACATGATCTCGAAAACAATGTCCCTGGCCTAACAACAGAACATTTTCTTCTTCGAGTAGTGTAGACGTTATTGTCTTGCGTGAGGTGAGCGGATGTGCTGCCGGTAACAGGACTACGAAAGGCTCTTTATATAATGGCTGCGTGACTATGCCCTGCTCTTTGAATGGCAGGGCGATTATTATAACGTCTAGCTCACCGTGTTTGAGTTTTTCAGTTAATACAGCAGTCATGTTTTCTTCGACTACGAGCGGCATTTCTGGTGCCGCCTGGTGAAGCAGTGGGATCAGTTCAGGATATAGATAAGGCCCAATGGTATGAAT
>CAWBXM010000038.1:0-28771 GCA_963792545.1 uncultured Gammaproteobacteria bacterium
ATTTATTAACTAAATATTGTTAATAACATCCTATTTTTTCAACTGGTTCACAGCTTATGGTTTGTCCGAAGTTTTTCTTACCTTTTTTAATTTTAATCTCATTTTCAACAGCGTCTTATGCGAGTAATAAGGTCTGGTCAGATGAGCCTGATCTTGCTGTGAATTTCAAAAGTAAGTTACTAGATCCCTCGTCACTAAACCCAGCACCATCAAAACTGTCGAAGTACCGTTACCTGCGAGCTGATATTGCCGCATTAAAAGAGCAGTTAAAGGCCGCGCCGATGGAAGCTATGTCGATACCGGCTGGCGAGCAAGGTCCATTAGCTAAAGCAACTACATCAGTGGCAACGATCGAGCTGCCGTTGCCTGATGGTGAAATGCATACGTTTGTTATCGAAGAGTCACCCATAATGGCGACGCGACTTGCTGAAAAATATCCTGATTTTAAAACCTATCGTGTTATCTCCAGGGATAACAGAGCTATTAGCGGTCGTGTCGATCTCGTTTCCACTGGTTTTCATGCCTATTTAAATACTGGTAAAGGTACGGTTTTTATCGATCCTGACCGTGATGCGCCAGGTTATTACCGCAGCTTTTATAAACACGATTATCAGCAAGGTAGTCCAGTGCAGTTTAGTTGTGGAACGATGAATCACTCATCAGAGTTTGCACCGCCGTCTGTGTTGTCTGCAGAAAGTAATCGTTTGCAAAAAACGTTAGCACGAAATACTAATCAGTTATTAACTTATCGACTGGCAGTGGCTGCAACGGTTCAATACAGTCAGGCTGTGCCTGTAGTCACAGGAAATATAATTACGGATACACAGGCAGAAATTACAACAGCAATAAATCGCGTTAATCAAATTTATCAGCGGGATTTAGCTATAAGGCTAGTCTTAATTACCAATAATGATTCACTGATCTCAACAAACCCGGTCGATATTCTATCCAGTAAAAATGATGATGAAAATCTATTGATCGATAATGTGAAACCATTTATCGAAAGTAAAATTAGTGTGAATGAGTACGATATCGGTCATGCCTTTTCAACGGGCTCAGGTGGTCTGGCGCAATTTCAG
Source organism: uncultured Gammaproteobacteria bacterium (assembly GCA_963792545.1). Taxonomy (GTDB): domain Bacteria; phylum Pseudomonadota; class Gammaproteobacteria; order SZUA-229; family SZUA-229. The sequence continues at coordinate 1,080 of CAWBXM010000038.1, forward strand.
GCTGTCTGTACTGACAGTGTTAAAGCACAGGGTGTATCGGGTATTCCCAATCCGGTGGGCGACCCCTTTTACATCGATTTTGTTGCTCATGAGATGGGCCATCAGTTCGGTGCTAATCATACCTTTAACGGCACGACCAAGTTTTGTAGTGGTATCAACAGAAATGCAGCTACTGCATATGAACCGGGTAGCGGTTCAACAATTATGGCTTATGCAGGTATCTGTGGAGCAGAAAATGTACAGCAATCTAGTGACGTTACTTTCCACGCCGGCAGTATTACTCAGATAGTTAATTTCACCCGTTTTGGTAGAGGTAACCTTTGCGACGAAGTCACCACAAATGCGAATACTGCGCCGGTTGCTAATGCCGGGTTAGACCGTATCGTTCCCGGACAAACACCCTTGCAGCTTGTCGGTAGCGCTACCGATATCGACATTACTGATACCTTGCTATATGAGTGGGATGAAATGGATGTTGGCACTGCAACCACAGACATAACTTATGGTACTGATCTGTGTGATAACGCGTTATTCCGATCTTTTATACCGAGCACTAATCCGGTAAGAATATTACCCCGTATGTCTACCCTGGTTTCTGGCATCAATGACAAGGCGGAAACATTACCGACCACAGAACGCATATTGAAGTTTCGTCTAACGGTGCGCGACCAGAATCTGGGTGTTGATGAAGACGATATGCAAATCACGGTAGATAAGGCATCCGGTCCTTTTCGAATAGTCAGTGCGGCTTCCCCGGTTACCCTGGATGTAACGCAACCTCAGGTTATCGAATGGGATACCGCCTGTACTGAGATACAACCGGTGAATTGCACCAACGTTGATATATCGGTTTCTACTGATGGTGGTGTTAGTTTTACGCCGATGCTTACAGCAACGCCGAATGACGGCGCAGAAACGATTAATCTTCCCCAGGTTAGTAGTACGAATGCCTTGATAAAAATCGCCTGTACAGACAATATCTTTTTCGACATCAACGATTCATTGATTACGCTGGCATCAGGGTCTGGTGATGTGCTGACATCAACCGGTTTTACCAGTAGTTTTAGTTGTGTACCGCATACAGTTGATAGTGCAAGTGTCTGCGAAGTTGGCGGTGGAGTCGAAGACGGAAGTGGAGGCGGAGGTTCTTTTAACCTCTGGTTTCTGCTTGGTCTGATGTTGTTGCCACTGGCCAGCAGAGGTCTAACGCGAGCTTAGCTAAGCGGGTTTTGATAGACGGAGCAGCTGTGATCGTTGCTAGCTGAGTATTATATTTTTGTTATGGCTAGTTTGCTGTTTTGCAGCTTTCGAGAATAACGGCATTGTACTGTCGCGCGTAGACGGCAGCCTGTTTTCGATTGTCTGCCTCTGATTTATCCCGGATGACGTCACTAAATTCCTCGAAAAACCGGATACCGCACTGTTTACTATAAACTTCTTTCTTGTCGGCGCTGAGGCCGGGTATGTTAGCTCCACGAGCGGCAAATGCTAACAGCCGTAAATCACTGTTTTCAATAGCATAGTGGGCATCTTCCTGGGCAGACTGGCTGTTTTTCCAGTCACGTGGTGCGTATTCAGCAGTTTCAGGCGGTGTTGATGATAAAGCCAGGCATGTAGTGCTGTAGAATAGCAACCCGGTAATCAGTCGCTTTAGTATTTTGCTGGCAGATGAAAGCATAAGTATGGGATGATTTGTTATTTAAAAACAATATCTTGCGAAAAAACGCTGGATTTGTTATTGTTCTCAAATGGTGCCGAGAAGAGGACTTGAACCTCCACGGGCCAAAGCCCACTAGCACCTGAAGCTAGCGCGTCTACCAATTCCGCCACCTCGGCAAGTGTTGAAATTTTCAAGTCGCGAACTTTACAAGGCGGTAATCCCGCTGTCAATCAATTATGAGGCAAATACCCCATTGAATGAATTTGGAACCCTTCTATTGAAGGCCAGGTTTATTAATTATTTATTATGTTGAAAACAATTAAGAACAAACTCAAATCAGCTTTTGCTAAAAAAGCGAAAAATAATCCAGATGAAAATATAATAGTAGAGAAAAACATTTCTGAACAAAACTCTCCTAAAAGACGTTCTTCTAAAAAGCGCGCTTCGAAAAAAGAAACCTTTAAAAAAGAAACCTCTAAAAGAGACACCTCTAAAAGAGACGCTTCGAAAAAACACAAAAATACGCGATCAAAAAAGATTGTTGATCCTGACGCAAAATCAGAAGCCAAACGATATGAGAATCCGGTTGCCAGTCGTAACTTGCTTCTAAAAACGATTGGCAAAGACGGCGCCATGACAGAATCTGCGGTGTTTAAAGCCCTGCGGGTCAGACCTGATCAGGAAGAAGGCGTTAGCCGTCGTTTGAATGCCATGGTACGTGATGGTCAGCTGATAAAAAACCGTCGTGGCGGCTACCTGCCTGTTGATGAAAAGCACTTTGTGCGGGGGCATGTTATCGCCCATGCAGATGGTTTTGGCTTTCTGGTACCGGAAGAGGGCGGTGATGATCTGTTCCTGAGTGGCAAGCAGATGCGTGGCGTTTTACATGGCGATCGGGTAGTCGCGACTGTTTCCGGTATCGACCGCCGTGGGCGCAAAGAAGGTTCTATCATCAGTGTCGTCGAACGTGCTAATACCACTCTGGTAGGGCGTTTATTTATTGATGAAGGCATCGCTTCAGTCGTTCCGGACAATAAACGTATTACACACAATATCTTGATCCCTGCAGATATGTTAGCTGATGCTAAGGCTGGTCAAATTGTCAAACTTGAAATAACTAGTCAGCCAACACAGCGGCGAGAGGCAGTCGGAAAAATAATCGGCATTATCGGTGATCATATGGCACCGGGAATGGAGATCGAAGTGTCTATTCACAGTCACGGCATCCCGGATGAATTTTCTGAAGCCGCATTAAAACAGTCAGACAACTTTGGTGATAGCGTAAAGGATAAAGATAAACAGGGGCGACTGGATCTGCGCACAACACCACTGTTAACCATTGACGGTGCTGACGCCCGAGATTTCGACGATGCTGTTTATTGTGAACCACGCGACAATTCAGCAGAAGGCGGTTGGAAGTTACTGGTTGCTATTGCAGATGTGGCGCATTATGTCGATGTGGCTTCAGCCCTGGATGAAAATGCATATGAACGTGCGACATCAGTCTATTTTCCTGGACGGGTTGTTCCGATGTTGCCAGAGTCGTTATCGAACGGCCTGTGTTCAATAAATCCTGACGTGGATCGTTTGTGTATGGTCTGTGAGATGGTGGTGAACAAGCAAGGTGAAATTGAAAGCTATGATTTCAAAGAAGGGGTTATGCGTTCACATGCACGCCTGACCTACACACAAGTCGCACAGGCCATAAAAGATGGTGACGCGGATAATGTCCTCGGTGATGTTTTCCCTCATGTGCTCAACCTGAATGAGATGTACAAGAGCCTTGGTGGCGCAAGGAGAAGACGTGGCACGATCGAGTTCGACACCACTGAGAGTGTTATCGAATTTACTGACGATCAGAGAATAAAAAGTATTCGTGCATCGGTAAGAAATGATGCACATAAGATAATCGAAGAGTGCATGATCTCTGCTAATGTGTGTGCGGCTAAATTTATCGCTAAGAGTAAAAATCCTTGCTTATACCGTGTACACGAGGATCCAACAGATGAAAAAATTGAGGATCTGCGTGGTTTTCTATCGGACCTGAATCTTAGATTAGGCAATCCTTCAGAAAAAATAGCATCGAGTGATTATGCAAAACTGAGTGAAGAAATAAAAGGTCGTGACGATTACCACACGATACAGACATTGATGTTGCGTTCGATGAAACAGGCGATATATACCGCAGAAAACATGGGTCATTTCGGTCTGGCGTTAACGCACTATGCACATTTTACTTCACCGATTCGGCGTTACCCTGATCTGCTTGTACATCGTGCGTTAAAACATATTATCCGAAAACGTAAAAAATCCGATTATATCTACAGCCATGAACGTATGGTGCAGATGGGTGAGCACTGTTCGAATAACGAACGCCGTGCCAATGAAGCCACACGTGATGCCGAGTTCGCGCTGAAATGTGAATACATGCTGGATAAAATTGGTCAGGATTTCGATGCTCATGTAACAGGTGTCGTACAATTCGGTCTGTTCGTTGAGTTAAATGAACATTTTGTAGAAGGCCTCATCCATATAACCAACCTACCAAAGGATTATTATAAGTTTGACCCGAAAACACATATGTTAGTTGGCGAGAATCGCGGTTTACAATTCGGTTTGAATGACAGTGTACGTATCCGTGTCTCTCGCGTTGATATGGATGAACGTAAGATTGATTTTGAATTGATGACGGATATCTAAAAGCTGTTTCATCCACGGGTGAACGCCAATGAACGCAAATATAAAGCTTTATTTTTTTGTTTTTCTGAGCGATGGTTCTGGGTCTGATCTATCGCTGTGAACCTGGTGTAAAAAACTCAAGATGGTATTGATTAACTTACAAATGTTTTTATCTGCGTTCATTAGCGTTCATCTGTGGACAGAATGTGTTTTTTCTTTTGTGTTTCTTTCATTGTTATCGAGATAAGAAAGAATGGCAAAAAAAACGCATGAAATAATATACGGCATCCACGCCGTCGAAGCAGCGCTGAGAAATCAGCCAGAAAATGTGCTACAGGTTTTCGTTCAACAGGGCCGTAATGATGATCGGGTAAAAAAGATCCTGGATATCGCAAAAAACTCTGGCGTGTCTCTACAGTCAATCAGTAATGAAAAGTTAAAAGAAAAATGTCCTAAAGCACGCCACCAGGGCATAGTTGCCGAACTTCGACGTGGGAATTCTAATGTTTTATCTCTAGATGAGATACTCGAGAAAGAATCCGTATTGCTATTAATTTTAGATGAAGTGCAGGATCCGCATAATATTGGTGCCTGTTTACGTACTGCAGATGCGATTGGCGTTGATGCTGTTGTTGTCTCAAAAAATCGCAGTCCAGCATTAACACCGGTTATACGCAATGTCGCCAGTGGTGCGGCGGAGACTGTGCCTTATATCATGGTTTCGAATCTGGCGCGTGCACTAGAAACAATAAAAGATAGCGGTGTCTGGGTAATGGGTGCAGATGGCCAGGCAACAAAAACACTCTATGATTGCAATGCCAGTCAACGTCTTGCCCTGGTGATGGGGTCAGAAGGTAAAGGTATGCGACGTCTAACGCGTGAGGCCTGTGATGAGCTGATCTCTATACCAATGCAGGGTAGTGTCGAAAGTCTCAATATCTCTGTGGCGACAGCTGTTTGTCTTTATGAAATTCATCGTCAACAACAGCTCCAGTCTTAGCTGTCCTGGCTGATTACAACATGCCAATCAGATCTGAACTGCATATCATAATACCCGGAGTTTGTGGCCCGTTGGCTGAAATACAGACCCTTAGAGATGATCCAGCAGTCAAGGAATGGGTTCGTGTGTTGTCAAAATCAAAACAGTCATCCTCGGCTGATAATATTAATGATGTCATAGCCTCAATATTTTCAATGGATACTGAAAATGATTTTCCATCAGCCGCGCTAAGTTTATTTGCAAACGAGTTGTATGATCCTTCCATGTTTTATATGCATGCGGATCCAGTCCATCTACAGGCCGATATGGATTCGGCAGTGCTTAGTTCTAGTAATGATCTGGATATCGATGATGCAGAGGCAGTAGTTCTGTGTGAGATGCTTAATCAGCATTTCAAACAGGACGGCCTGACCTTTATAGCGATAAATAAAGACCAATGGTGTGTCTCCAGTAATGAAAAAATTCAACTTACGACAACATCGTTGAACTGAAGCGGTGGGCAGGAATATTAATTTTATTCTGCCACAAGGAGAAAATTCCAGGCACTGGAAAAAACTGTTAACAGAAGCACAGATGTTGATGCATTCTCATGAGCTTAATAATGAACGTGAAAATACCGGTTTGCTAAGCATCAATAGCTTATGGTTTCATGGTTCAGGTAACCTGGCTGATGTTGATGATAGCATTCATACTATCACCGGTATCTGCAGTGATCAGCTTATGCTAAAAGGGCTCGCTGGATTTATTAAGTGTAAGGATATTGAAATGCCAGAGTCTGTAGATGGTTATATAGAATATCTATCGAGTTGCCAGGAAGGCGCTGAGAATGTTTTGTACCTGTCAGACCTTGGACACCTGGTTAACTATACTGACACCCGGCCATGGTTAAGTAAGTTAAGCGATGTACTGGATGGCTGGTTTTACCCCATATTAAAAGCAGCCTATAAAAATAATATAACAGTGACGTTATATCCCTGTAATGGAAATAAATATCAGTTTTCTAGATTAGACTATCTGAAACTTTGGCGTAAACACACACTGGAAAACCATGTTAGTTGTTACTAAGCCTGAGCGACAGCAACCAGACGGAAATGCCGATGAAAGATACTAGGCAGAGTTCATCTATTGCCCGTAGGGGAGAAGTGGTTAGTGAAGAGATACAAAATAGTGATCTGCATCCACTGCTGAAAAAAGTTTATGCCAACAGGGGCGTGACAAAATTAAAACAGGTCAGTCATAAATTACAGGGCCTGATCGATTATTCACTTTTAAAAGATATCGAAATTGCTGCGGACATCGTTTCACAGGCAATCATTAACAATAAACGTATCATTATCGTGGGTGATTTCGACGCAGACGGCGCCACTGCCTGTGCTGTGATGATGCGCTCGTTGAAGGCTTTTGGGCTTAACAATGTCGACTACCTGGTGCCCAACCGTTTTGATTTTGGTTATGGTTTAAGTCCTCAGATCGTTGATGTTGCCGCCCAATCAGAACCCGATTTAATCGTTACTGTCGACAACGGTATCTCGAGTATCGATGGCGTGCTGCACGCAAATGAATTAGGTATTCCTGTCGTTATTACCGATCACCATCTTGCAGCAGACAGTTTGCCCGACGCAGCCGCAATCGTAAATCCAAACCAGCCTGGCTGCGAATTTCCCACAAAGGTGATCGCGGGTGTGGGTGTCGCGTTTTATCTGATGCTGGCTGTACGTGCTCGATTAAAAAGTCTGAACTGGTTTGATACAGCGACAGTTAAAACCGGCCGCGTTGAACCAAACATGGCGGCCTATCTCGATCTCGTCGCCCTGGGTACGGTTGCAGATGTTGTGCCGCTGGATGAGAATAATCGAATACTGGTCGAGTCGGGTTTGCGGCGTATACGAAACAATAAAGCTTGTCCTGGTATTAATGCCTTACTGACTATCGCTGGTAAATCGATAGAGGGGTGTTCATCTCAGGATTTTGGTTTTATCATTGGCCCAAGGCTTAACGCGGCTGGGCGTCTGGATGATATGTCGATTGGAATTGAATGCCTGTTGAGTGACGATTACGAGCAGGCTTTTAGTTATGCGACAACACTCAATCATATGAATCAACAGCGCCGCGAGATAGAAGGTGAAATGCTTGAACAGGCATATAGACTTCTAGATAAACAAACTGCTTTGCTTGATGATAAGACAGATATACCTGATGCACTGGCTTTATACGATGAGCAATGGCATCAAGGTGTCGTGGGTTTACTGGCATCACGCATAAAAGAAAAGTACCATCGTCCCGTCATCGCGTTTGCTGATGCAGGTAATGGCGAACTCAAAGGCTCTGGCCGCTCGATACCCGGGTTGCATATGCGTGATGTGCTGGACGCGGTTTCTAAAAAACAGGCCGGTATTATCGAAAAGTTTGGTGGCCATGCGATGGCTGCAGGGCTGACAATCAAACAGCAAAATTTTACCCGGTTTCAGCAAATATTTAATGAGCAGGTTAACCTGGTATTACGTCCTGAAGATCTAAATAATTTAAGTGAAACCGATGGTGCGATAGCAGAACAGTATATGACCATCGAAGCTAGTGAAATACTTAAATATGCAAGTCCCTGGGGTCAGCTGTTTCCGCAACCCGTGTTTGATGATGTTTTTAAAATTTCAAACTGGCGTATAGTAGGTGACAAGCACCTGAAGCTTGAACTTGTTAAAGAAGACTCGGGTGCCTGTTATTCAGCGATTGCGTTTAATAAAACAGATGATGATCTTCCTGCAGGTGAAAACGATATTCGAGTCGTTTATCGCCTTGATGTGAATGAGTTTAGAGGAAATCGCTCACTGCAACTTATTGTTCAACATATTGAAGCGACGTGAACTTCGTATTACTCAATTATTTCAACAGTTAATATCATATGTATTCATTTATCCGAAAAATATTATTTTTATTTGATGCTGAAACTATCCACGTATTTTCATTGAAGATGCTGAGTTTTGCTAATTCAGTTGGTTTGTTACGACTCTTCCTTAGAAAACGTATAGATTCACCTGTTACAGTGATGGGACTAACTTTTCCAAACGCGGTAGGTCTGGCGGCGGGTCTAGATAAGAATGGCAGTTATATCGATGCCCTGGCAAATTGTGGTTTTGGTTTTATTGAAATTGGAACAGTAACGCCGCTTGCTCAACCGGGAAATGATAAACCTCGATTGTTTAGACTGCCTGCAGATAATGCCATCATCAATCGCATGGGGTTCAATAACGCCGGTGTTGATGCCCTGATTGCAAACGTCAAAAAAAGCCAGCACCGTTGTATTCTTGGTATAAACATAGGGAAAAATAAAATAACACCACTCGAAAATGCGGTAGATGATTATTTGATCTGTATGCAGCAAGTTTATCCATATGCTGATTACATCACCATCAATGTGTCATCACCCAATACGCCGGGTTTGAGAGAGTTACAGCATGGTGAAAGCTTGAGCCAGTTATTGATACGCTTGAAAAGTGAGCAAGCTGCACTTGAAAAAAAATATCAACGTTATGTACCGTTAGCTGTAAAAATTGCCCCGGATCTGGATGACGATGAAATCCAGGATATTGCCAAACGATTGCTGGCAGCCAAAATAGATGCTGTTATTGCAACGAATACAACCAGTAGCCGGCCAACTTCTCTAATCTGCACTAACATCGCAGATCAGGGAGGAGGCCTAAGTGGGCAACCTGTTTTTGACCTGTCGACACATGTTTTGAGAGTGCTGGTGAAAGCCCTGGAGGGTAATATACCGGTAATTGCTGCTGGCGGTATCACCACAGCAAGGCAGGCGCAGCAAAAAATTGAGGCTGGTGCCAGCCTGGTGCAAATATATACAGGTTTTATTTATTATGGTCCAAAACTTATTAATGAATGTGCTCGCTCATTGTAGTCGTGCTTACAATTTAACCAGTTTGAATTTATCGCTGTTTAATTCTTCGATAGCTAATTATCTTAATGATATCTGCTATATTTATACGATGAATTGAAAATAATTAAAAATAATGAAAACAGTTGCTTACCTTATATATTGCACTCGAAGCGAAACTTATTCCTTACTATATTTATTTTAAAATTCTCGCGTTAATCAACGGTCAAAATCACCAGCGGTTTGTGATTCAATGAGGCTTTGCAATGAGTGAACGAGTATTTTTGTTTTTAGTGGGTACCTATATATTAATGGGGCTGTATTTCGATATAGATATGATGATCTATGTATTGTCTCTCTGGTTAGTGTTTGAAGGTGTCTCCGGAGTTACGTTGACGCGACTGTCGCAGAAACTTTTGCCTATTGCCGAACCTGTTGGATTAACTGTTTTTCGAACACAGCAGCGTTTTGATTTTGAAGCACTAAGAGCTACCAGGATCGTCATTGCTGCATTCTTAGGTGGTACGTTTTTGTTATTGAATGAATACAACGTAGATTTTCTATGGTTTTTCCCCTGGTTTATGGGTTTTGCCATATTAGGTGCGGGTGTCAGTGGAGTTTGTCCTATCTTGTTAATTACCAAGTGGGCTGGCTTCAGGTAATTGGATAAATGGTGGAAGAAGATCAGAAATTTGAAGTAAAACTTCCGACTCGCATTACCGGACTGGTTTTCTGGGGTTTGGTATTTGTTGGTTTGCTACTTGCTGTGCTTATTCTTCATAATGCTGAAAAAGACCTGATATCGGAAAATCATAAAAATACTCTCCTGCTCTCTTATGAACTGGAGGAGGTTTTCGAAGAGTATTCTGAACCTCCAGTGTTAGAGAAAGCATCGGGTAGATTGAGGGCAGGGATACTTTCAAATCTAGAAAAGTTTGGCTTTCATGCGGCGCGCATTACTGAGGGTGATAAATCCATTTCTATTGGTGAAGTCAGCAGTAATGATGATATCTATAAAGATACTCTGCATTATTATCCATTGAACGAAAATATTGCGCATAAAGTATATATAGATTTATATTTTACGAACACTGTTGATGCTATTTCAGAAATCCGGAAAAACTTTCTTTTATCAATCGGTTTTGGAGTATTTGTTTTTGGTTTATTTTTGCAGAGTGTGTTGCAAAAAATGCTGTCATCACCCTTTCAAAAAATGGTCTCCACGGCAGAAAAATTTTCAAAAGGAGCAGAAGATGTTCGTTTTGACGAATTGCGCCAGGATGAATTTGGTTATCTTGGGAAATTCATTAATAATGCTATCGATACGATCTTATCAAGTAAAGATAAACTGTTCCTGGCACTCGAACGCGCAGCTTCATCTGAGATTGCATTAGGTATCGAAAAAGAACGTGCTGAAGTCACGTTATACTCTATTACAGATAGTGTTATCACGGTCGATATTGATGAACGTATCGTCTATATGAATCCGGCTGGCGAAAAGTTACTTGGCTGTGAGAAAAGTAAAGTCGTTGGGCAGGAATTTAAATCGGTATTTAACATTGTTCATGAAAATACCGGTGAAAGTATTGAAGATTCGTTACACCAGAGTTTTCTGACAGGTGAAATAATTCATCTTCCTGAGCATTCATCGTTAATAAATAAAGATGCATCGGTGATCTCAATCGAGGCTTCGATTGCACCGATGAAAGCAGAAAATGGTGATTTGTTGGGTGCAGTTATTGTTATTCAGGACGTCAGTCCTACCCGACGATTGACCAAACAACTTTCATATCAGGCAAGCCACGATCTGCTAACTGGTTTATATAATCGTCGAAAATTTGAAGAATTTCTTGAAGAAGTATTAATTAACGTTCGTGAAGATGACAGGCAACATGCGCTGTTCTATATTGATCTGGATAACTTTAAAATAGTTAATGATACATGTGGTCATGTTGCAGGTGACGAACTGTTAAAACAATTGCCTTCATTATTTAACGAGGTTTTGCGTAGTGGGGATATTATTGCGCGTCTTGGTGGAGATGAATTCGGTGTTCTCCTACAAAACTGCGCCATAAAACAGGCGGCGAATATCGCAGATAAAATTCGGCAGAAGATAAAAAATTATCGATTTATCTGGGATGATAAAACATTTGAGATAGGTGTAAGTATTGGAGTGATCGGAGTAAATGAAGGTAACTCTGATATGGCACAAGTATTAAGCGCCGCAGATGTGGCCTGCTATGCAGCAAAAGATTCCGGGCGTAACCGGGTGCATGTTTATGAACCATCTGATGAAGCTGTCAGTGAACGCTATGGTCAGATGCACTGGACAGCCAGGATTTCTCGTGCGCTCGAAGAAAATCGTTTTCGTCTCTATCAACAGTCAATTGTTAGCGTGTTAACAAAGGAGAGGAATCATCTGGAAATATTGCTTCGCATGATCGACGAGGAAGGTAACGTTATTCCACCGGGCGCTTTTATGCCTGCGGCTGAACGTTATGGATTGATGCGTGAGATTGATCGCTGGGTAATGCGTGAGTCGTTCAAGTTTATGGGGAGAAATAACCCGGCTGATCCTATAAAAGGTACCGATCGTGTCATTGCTATAAATCTTTCGGGTGATTCTATCAATGATAGTAGCTTACTCGATTTCATCATACAGGAAACAAACAGGCATGATGTGAACCTGGAAAATGTTTGTTTTGAGATAACGGAAACGGTCGCGATTAGTAATTTGAGTAAAGCGACTGTATTTATTAATGAATTGAAAAAGTATGGTTGTCAATTTGCGTTAGATGATTTTGGTAGTGGATTAAGCTCTTTTGCTTATCTGAAAAATTTACCGGTAGACTACCTGAAAATAGATGGTGGTTTTGTTAAGGACATCCGTAAAGATAAGATAGATAGAGCGATGGTCGAATCGATTCATCAGGTTGGTAAAGTAATGAATCTAAACACCATTGCTGAGCATGTGGAAGATGCAAAAACATTGAAAATACTTGAAGAGATTGGTATTGATTATGTGCAGGGTAATTATCTCGGCAGACCTGAAGCTATCGAAGATGAAAAAGAAGGCGCTTGAAGCGTTTTTTTGAGCTTAAATAGTCAGTACTACATATATAGACGGCGTGTTTGCATGTCAGGGGAGCTATGTTCCCAGACCTCGTTAAAGAAATCTGTTAATTTACTGGCGCGCTGTGGCGACATAAAGCTTGCACTGGCTTTATAGTTTCTGTTGTCGGCATTCACCCGGTAAAGCACACCCTGTTTATCTACCACCAGGAAGGCGCAATGTTCATCTTTGTATTCAGGTGATGGATTATGTATGAATACAGAACTGGTCATGCTCTGTGCCAGTCGGATCAAACGATTGCCATTTTGTACGGATCTTCTTGTGTCCTGCACAAGGATGCGTATCTTTGTAGTAGGGTGTTTTTTGGCAAGATTAAAAATACACTGTTCAAACTCACTGTTATCATAAATTTCAGCATCCATATCCTGTGTAAAGATATCGATACTGTGACAGGCCTGCTTTGCCAGTGATATTGCTACACTCTTATTTTCATCCACGGTATCGATATGAACTCCAGACTCTGTCCTGCCAGGTGTGTAAATCATAGGAATTTCTCTAGCCATGATTATTGTTTAGCAATTCTTTGTACATTTCACGGTGTGGGATATTTGCTTCGTGAAAGATGTCACCCCGGGTAATAAATCCCAGCTTCTCATAAAAAGGAACGGCACTGATCTGGGCATGAATATATACATGGTAGCTTTTCTGTGTGTTAGCCTCCGCTAATACAAACTGTAAAAGCTTGCTGCCGAACCCTTGATTACGGTATTCGGGCAATACTGCCATGCGACCGATTTGACCATCGGCTTTCAACCGTGCGCAGGCAATAGGCTGGTCGTTGAGTGTGACGAGGAAATGTGTCGATGTTTTATCAAACTCATCCCACTCCATCTCCTCAGGGACATTTTGTTCTTCGATAAAAACCAGACGACGAATGTTTGACAGGTCACTTTTTGCTTTAGACCAGTCGACAACTTTTATTGTTATATTGTTTGATGGCATGTTTGTATGTCACGAATGACCTAGTAACATTTTTGTCCGCAGATGAACGCAAATGAAAACTTTAGTTTTTTAATAACGTAGCTGGCATCTTTTGAAATTTGTTAACTCAATACATAAGATTCTATTGCTACATTCCAGCGATAATGACACAGGTTTTAATATTATTTTAAAGGTTTTTATCTGCGTTCATTTGCGTTCATCTGCGGACAATATTCTTTTGATCGATGTTATGTTTTTTCAGCAGCTACCACAGCGCCATTATTAAATAATACTAATAGCACTTCTTTATCCGCTGGTGTCATTATAGATTGCAGCTGCTCAAAATCCAGTAGATCGTCATCGCAGATACTTTCAGCAAAGGCCAGGCTGACTTTATAACGATGGCCATTGACAAATAACAGGGCAGTCGATCCTGTGCGGCTAAATAAAAACTGCGAATAGGATGAATGTTCAAGCGTTCTTTGTGCTGCAATCGTCACCAGTTCAGAATAATCAGCTAAATCCTGTTCCTCGATCAAATCTTCGTATGTTTTATTGTCACTGCTGTACTGACCTAACCAGTTTTTTACATGCTCATGATCAATGCTGAGCCCCTGTTTTAGATACTCGACAAATTGTGAGACAGTTTGCTCGGTAATCTCTGCATGATGCTCGGGAATAGACGCGCAATTGTCGCTATAGCGAGTCGTATCGTGTACGTTTTCATTAAGGTAGTTTACGAAATCACTGGTGACCGCTTTAAGTGATGGCGCCCTGAAACCAACGGATGCAGTTAAGCAAGCTTCGCTGCCGCCTTGTGCGATGCCGTGATGTGCAACATTGGGTGGCAGGTATAACATATCACCAGCATCTAGCAGCCATTCTTGCTCTGCACTGAAGTCTTTTAATATACACAGATCGACATCATCGAGAGTTTCATCGGAGAACTTCTGTGCGATTTTCCACAGGCGTCGACCACTTAGCTGGATCAGGAAAACGTCATAGGCATCAGTATGTGCGCCTACCGAACCACCTTCAGGCGCGTAGCTGATCATTAGGTCATCGACTCGCCAGTCGGGGATGAAACGAAAGGCTTTAAGTAAAAACTTTGTTTCGGGGAGATGTTTTTCAACATCGCTAACCAGTAGCGACCAGTGTGTTTCCGGTAGCTGGCTAAAACGGGATTCCTCAAATGGGCCAAACTCCACCTGCCAGGGATAATCGCCATCTTTCTCCAGCACCAGTCGTGCGTTAACACTTTCTTCGCAGGCTAGACCAGCGAGTTCATCTGCACTGAGCGGTAACTGTAGATCGGCAAAGGCGCCTTTGATCAACAGTGGTTTCTTTTGCCAGTAATGTTTTAAAAAATCTTCAGTACTGGTCTCACCGAGGCAATGTTCCTGGGCTTGACTATTTTTTGATGTCATCGAAAACGATTATAAGAGTTAAAGTTTTTTGGTCTGCTCAACCGCATTACCGATGTAGTTCATCGGTGTCAGCTCGAGCAGGTTATTACGTGCATCTTCGGGTATCTCCAGCGTCTGGATGAATGCCTGGAAATCCTGTTGTGTTATCGCTTTGCCGCGTGTTAGCTCTTTAAGTTTCTCATAGGGATTTTCGATACCGTAGCGACGCATGACGGTCTGTACCGGTTCGGCGAGTACTTCCCAGCTTGTATTCAGGTCGGCTTCGATAACGTCGACGTTGATCTCCAGCTTGTTCAGTCCGCGTATTAATGACTGGTAGGATATCAGGCTATGAGCAAAACCCACTCCCAGGTTTCTGAGCACGGTGGAGTCTGTTAGGTCACGCTGCCAACGAGAGATCGGCAGTTTATGACTCAGGTGATTGAACAAAGCATTAGCAATGCCCAGATTACCTTCTGCGTTTTCAAAGTCGATCGGATTAACTTTGTGTGGCATGGTAGATGAGCCGATCTCACCGGCGATGGTTTTCTGCTTGAAGTAGGCGTTGGATATATATGCCCAGATGTCGCGACTCAGGTCGATCAAGATGGTATTAAAGCGACTGATAGCGTCGAACATTTCTGCCATGTAATCATGCGGTTCGATCTGAATGGTAAAAGGATTGATGTTTAGCCCAATGGACTCGATAAAATCCTGTGAAAATTTTGGCCAGTCTATTTCAGGGTAGGCACTAATATGTGCGTTATAGTTTCCAACAGCCCCATTGGCCTTGCCATAGATCTGTATGTCTGCAAACTGATCACGTTGTCGGCGTAAGCGGTAGACTACGTTGGCCAGTTCTTTACCGACGGTGGTCGGTGAAGCCGTCTGTCCGTGTGTCCGGCTAAGCATGGGCTGTGCCGCAAATTCCTGCGCCTGTTTGCTCAGCTTGTCGATGATCTCATCCATGGCGGGTAATAATACAGCCTCGCGCCCGGCTTTTAGCATCAGGCCGTGAGAGAGATTGTTTATATCCTCTGAAGTACAGGCGAAATGTAGAAATTCATTGCTGGCTTCTAACATGGCGTTGCCCTGAATTTTTTCTTTAAGAAAATACTCTACGGCTTTTACGTCATGATTGGTGGTACGTTCGATGGTTTTTATTCGTTCTGCGTCAGCCAATGAAAAGTTATCGGCGATATCATTTAATACATTCTGCGCGTCAGCGTCTAGCGTTGGTACTTCAGAAATCCCATCAAAGGCGGCGAGTGCCTGAAACCAGCGTACTTCAACGAGTACACGGTGTTTGATCAGGCCATATTCACTAAATAAATCTCTGAGCGCGGCGGTTTTAGAGCCGTAACGGCCATCAACAGGAGATATTGCGGTAAGTTCGTTTAATTCCATCATAATTTTTATAAAATATTGTTTTCAAACAGGATAAAACCGTTATTATATCATTGCTTTAAAATTCCATGTTCGAATCTAAGTGTGAGTTTTAAGGGCACCTCTATTAATTGCTTGTGCCCTCTGGCTTTACGACCAGTTCAGAATCAAGACGCACTTTTGAAGCCATGCTTATTGTATGTCGAAAAAGCGCAACGCAGAGTCTGGACTGGTCGTAAAGCCCCGTAGGGCGCGGCCTGAAGCATGTATCTGCTACGTTGTGAGCCTTGAGAATGGAATAACCATTCTGCTGCGGCTCACGCCTTGCAGCTACACGCTTCAGGTCACGCAGAGGACACAAGCAATTAATAGAGGTACCCTTAAGTGAAGCAACAGTGTTTGAAATCAACGGGATAGATGTAAATGAGTGCATATCGAATCGAAAAAGACAGTATGGGAGAATTGCAGGTGCCAGAGCAGGCTGCTTATGGAGCACAGACGCAGCGGGCAGTTGATAATTTTCCAATAAGTGGCATCACTATGCCGCCATCGTTTATTCAGGCTCTGGGTCTGGTTAAACAGGCGTGTGCCAATGCTAATCATGACCTGAGCGGATTAGATGAAAGCCGACGGCAAGCGATCTCATCGATTTGTAATGATATTATCAGTGGCAAACTGATGCAGCATTTTCCACTGGACGTCTTTCAGACGGGCTCGGCTACCAGTACCAATATGAATGCCAATGAGGTTATTGCCCATCTGGCATCGTTGCAAGCTGGTCAGGCGATACATCCTAATGACCATGTCAATATGAGTCAAAGTTCCAATGATGTTATCCCAACGACTATTCATGTGAGTGCTGCTATCGACTGTCATCAGCAGTTACTCCCTGCGGTCAATCATCTGATTTCAATCATCGATAAAAAAGCCGAATCGCTTGAATCCGTCGTGACCACGGGGCGTACGCATCTAATGGATGCCATGCCAGTGAGTCTGGGTCAGGAACTCTCAGGCTGGTCTGCACAATTGATATCAGCCCGGAGACATGTCGAAAATACATTGCCGGAAATTTACCAGCTAGCAATTGGTGGCACAGCGGTGGGCACGGGCATCAATGCAGATCCGCGTTTTGGTGAACTGGTTGCCGAGCAATTATCTAAAAGCACTGGTCTGCCATTTGAACCTGCACAAAATCGCTTCGCAGCCTTGAGTTCGCAGGATGCAGCCGTTGCATTAAGTGGTCAATTGAAAACGCTGGCAACTGCACTGATGAAGATTTCTAACGATTTACGATGGATGAACAGCGGGCCGCTAGCCGGTATTGGCGAGATTGCCTTACCAGCATTGCAACCGGGCAGCAGTATTATGCCGGGCAAAGTGAATCCTGTTATCCCTGAAGCCACAGCGATGGTCTGTGCTCAGGTGATAGGGAATGATGCAACGATAACCATCGCTGGGCAGTCCGGTAACTTTCAACTGAACGTTATGTTGCCATTAGTCGCGTTTAACTTATTACAGAGCATTCAAATCCTGTCCAATGCATCGCGATTACTCGCAGATAAAGCGATATCTGGATTTACTGTCAACGAAGATAACATTAATGCGGCACTGGCGAAAAACCCGATTTTAGTAACCGCTTTAAACACCGTAATCGGTTATGAGTTAGGGGCGAAAATTGCGAAAGCTGCGTATGCAGAAAAACGAGCAGTAATCGATGTAGCTGAAGAGATGTCTGATCTATCACGTAAAGAACTGGAAGAATTGCTCGATCCGAAAAAGTTAATACTCGGTGGAAATTAATAGAGATCGCAGAAGGAATTTAATTCCTACGGGCAGCGAACTCTCCTGTAGGAGCGGAAAAAATTGTTTGGAACAATTTTTCACGTAAGCCCCGAAGGGGTGAAGCATAGGGATATGCTGAATAATGTATTCCGCGATTTGTGCATGATAGGTATAACAGGATAATCGACACCTTAATAAGGTAAATAATGGATCAGGTCATTCAAAAAATCGCCCGCTTAAACGAGATTGGTATCGCATTGTCGGCGGCCACGGATGTCGATGCATTATGTGATGAAATTTTAGAGGGTGCGATGGAGCTGACGAATTCTGATGGCGGCAGCTTATATAAGATATCGGATGACAATACGTCTCTCGAATTCATCATCGTATCAACACATTCACTTGATATTCACATGGGTGGTAACAGTGGCCATGAGATCAACTTTCCTGAGATACCGTTGCAGCTTAATGGTCAGCCAAATAAAAGTAACGTAGTCAGTTCAGCTGTAGCCGATTTACATACCATTAATATCCCCGATGTTTATCATGCCGAAGGATTTGATTTTAGTGGCACACGTAAGTTCGATCAGAAAACCGGCTATCGCACCCAGTCAATTCTAACTATCCCATTAAAAAATCATCTCAACGAGATTATCGGTGTTTTGCAGCTGATCAATGCAAAAGATGAAGTTACCGGTAAAACGTGCGAATTTACTATCGCAGATCAGCAGCTGGCGGAATCACTGGCATCGCAGGCAGCGGTTGCTATCACCAATAACAGGTTGATTGAAGAACAGCGTGAGTTATTCGAGGCTTTCATAAAGTTGATGGCGAGTGCAATCGATGAAAAGTCGCCTTACACAGGAGAGCATTGCAAACGCGTGCCTGAGCTAACCATGATGATAGCTGATGCCTGTCACCGCTCTGACAGTGATGCATTAAAAGATTTTAAGATGACGGAAGAAGACCGTTATGAACTAACCATAGCAGGCTGGTTGCATGACTGTGGCAAAGTAACAACACCTGAGTATGTGATCGATAAAGCGACCAAGCTGGAAACAATTCATGACCGCATCAATACGATAGATACCCGTTTTGAAGTATTAAAACGCGACGCGACCATAAACTGTCTGCAGCAAAAAATTGATCGTCTAAGTATTGATTGCTTCACCGAAGCTGCATCTGCTGACTGCACTGATTATGAGCAGGCCTTACAGGAAAAATTAGCGCAATTAAATGATGACCGTGATTTTATCCGCAACTGTAATATTGGTGGTGAGTCCATGGATGAGAAGCTGCAACAACGGGTGAAAAACATCGCAGAATATCGCTGGAGTGATCCTGAAGGCGTTAATGCAAAACTATTTAATGATAACGAAGTAGAAAATCTGACCGTCGCCAGAGGCACGTTGACGGCTGATGAGCGTGAAGTGATTAATAACCATATGGCAGTTACCATTAAAATGCTGGCGCAATTACCTTTTCCAAAACACCTTAAAAATGTACCAGAGTATGCCGGTGGTCATCACGAACGTATGGACGGAAAAGGTTATCCTAATGGTTTAACCCGTGAACAGATGTCAGTTCAGGCAAGAATGATGGGTATCGCTGATGTTTTTGAGGCTTTGTCCGCCAGTGACCGCCCGTACAAAACGGGAAAACCACTAACTGAATGTTTACGAATACTGGGTAACCTGAAAAAGAACAATCATGTTGACCCGGATATTTTTGATGTGTTCGTGCGTGATAAAGTTTACCTGCAATACGCAGAAAGATTTTTGCCGAAGGAGCAGATCGATGAGGTCGACCACACCAGGATACCCGGCTTTAAAGTTTGATCTGTTATTTACAGCTTGTTATTAGTAATAATAGCGGATACTCATGACAATCGAATGACAGGGGGGATTCGACCCGCATCTGACCTTGATACTCGCCTGGCTATAATTTAATGCCTATATAAATACTACTTCGAAAGTTGAACTTTTTAGCTACGACTGCATCATTTTTTATATATCTTTCTTTTTATATATTTTTTATACATATGAAATTTTTTCAAAATAAAATGAAAAAAATCAAAAAGGAATGATCTGTTTCCTTTAATTAAGAAATCAGCAACATGTTTTTTATGAGGAGGAAGAGAACTTATGTCGATTTTCTTTGCCTTAAACCTGATTTTTTCTGGATGAACTAAATAATTAATAGTAAGCATGTTTCTATCCTGGTTTATGACTTTTGTCCCTCTGTGAAACCCTGTAGTGTTTGCGATTAAGACGTCTCCCATCTCACCAAAAATATATTTAATTTTATCCTTTGAGTAATGTTTTTCCATATCTGCTAATGTTTTACGATAATCAGAGTCCCATCCTTCAAACTTATCACGATGACTTCCTTCTACGTATGTGAACGGACCATCTTCAGGAGTCTTAACATCATTTAAGTATAAAAAGAATTTGATAAAATGAATGCTGTTTTTATCACAATGGAAGAGTTGCGTTTCTTTCTCTTGATCATTATTTACATAGCTCTTTCTATAATTTGCGGTGCCAATTGCCGGTGGACACTGAAAGAACTCGTTTGCAATTGTAACAATACGATCATCTGTTGCTACTTCAAACGCATATTTACTATTAAGGAATACATCGTCTACAACTGCAAAATAATTATCATGTGCTTTGAGTTTTTTCTGCTGGATAAGCTCGTCTAGTTCATCTTTAATTTGCTGGACGTATTCTCTACTAAACATTCCGTTAATACGTGCATAACCTTTCTCATTCAGGTCCTTAATTATTTCTGGGTATTCGTTTCCAATAGCAACATTCGGGTGTTTATGAAGTCTGCCTTTTACATGTGCGTTGTACTTTGTGACTGCTCTTTTGCCTCCGCGAAACACGCTATTATCTGTTGCTGTTAACATTCTATTATTTAATCTCTATATTAATAAAATTTATAAAAATATGATTTAGCTGACGCATTTTTCTAATCGTTTTATATTTTCTCTGGGGGAAAAACCCTCAAATATAATATGCCCTTTTAACCACCACAACGACTTATTCTATATTTCTATCTTTGGTGTATGGTTTAGCATACAGTCTATCCTATCCTATCCAGTAATTGGGTTAATGATAGATAGTTATACAGAATTTTTGTAGTCTCGAGTTGGTTAAAAATACACTTTAAAAAACTAAATCCAGGGCTATTTAGTCATCATTGATTACTATGTTTTTAAGTAGCCATAGAACCATATGTGTCTGCTCATGGCCGCTTATCCACGGTCGTGATACTGAACAGATACAGTATCGTTGACCCTTAACCGGCGCCCGTGTTTTTGAGAAAAAATTAATTCTCAATTGCTGCGGATGACGCCTGGCAGGAATCGCGCTTTGCAAAGCGCTCCTACAGGTGTCTATCTACCTGTAGGAGCGGAATTTATTCCGCGATCAACGGTTAAAAAATGAATGCTGATCCAAGATAAATCCGTTAATCTCAACTGCCTGAATTTGGCCACTTTTTCTCCGTCATACTAAATCATTATGTGTCTACTTAATGTTTAACATCAGGCATTTGCATAGATCAATAGACTTAACTGATGATGATTGATTTTAGCTTGATTAGTGTAGAAACCTTTTCTAGAAATTATAATTAAGATCAACCTGTGCGAAATTATCAAATCGGAAACTATACAGCGGTCGGTTTTCTTTTGTGCCGTGGAACGCTCTTACCTGTGCTTCTAAGGTCCAGCTTTCACCGAGGCGTCGTGAGGCTTCGATAAAACTACCGATGGTCGATGTGTCGCCATCTGTGGTAATACCTGCAAGTACTTCTGTTGACTGCGCATCGTTTAATACAAAACGCAGTGCTGTGGTCAGGTCGTTGTCGAAAATGGTCTCTGTGACGTTGTTATCGCTGTAATGATATTCCACGACAAATCCGATGTCCATCGCTGAATCAGCAACACCTACCAGTGTTCGCTCAAATCCGCCAACCGTTTGAAAGCTGTCGGTGCCTTTTCTTTCACCACTGCGTATCTCGGTTACGATAGCTTCCAGTTTCCATGTCCAGTCACCAAAAAAAGTCTGTCCATCGAAACCGAGCTGGTTGATCAGAGAATACACTGGCAGCACGATGGGTTCACCGGTTGATTTCACCCCGATGGGGCTGAGGTCGGTTGGGCCGCGACCCGTGCCACTAAAAAAAGATAGGCCAAACTCCCATTCATCGCCGTAATTCGTATAACGTGCGGCGTAATCGATATGATTCTTGCCTGCACTGGAGTCATATATCGCTTTGTGGTCTGTATTAATAATCACACTGGGACGAGGGCGACCTTCAGCGCCTGGAAAGGTTCTTTCACGAAAGCCGGGCAGAATAAATAAAGACAAGGTTCCCCAGTCACGTTCAGTACTGGCCCTTAGCATAGGCTGGCCAAGCTTATCTTCACCATCAATGTTTTCTACCAGGTCAGTTTGATTTACGATATCGACCAGATGATCTGTTTCAGTTACCCCCCAAAAAACTCTGCTAATGCCAGCAAGAATCTCCCAGTCTTTAAGAAAACCTTTTTCGAATACACCAGTCCATGACAGTTCGCGAATATCGCCGTGGGTACGATGGTCGTCATACTGGTCGACGCGATAGAAAAGTTTTACATCAACGCTCTGAGAACCATCATCCCATTGATGTGAATATTCAGGCTCAGTTACAGCCGATAAATAGTTATTATGCTGCTCAGGATTTAACGGTTCTTCAAAAAAATTACGTGTCTGACCACCAATATAGCCAGAAAAATCACCACTATAAACATGACCAGGTAACAATGAAACGCTAACAGTAAAAAAAGTAGTTAAACAGGGAAAGCGTTTTTTGTTTTTCATTATTTATCTGCAAGGACCGAGTCTATACACAGAAATCGTGGGTAACGATTTCTGTGTATAACGTGTTCATCGAGCTCGTTTAAGGCTGTTTCTACTGAAGTCTTTATCGTCCAGGCCGGTTTTAAACTCATAACCATCCCAGGTTAAGACGGTACTTTTTCCTGTCTGGTGGTTTTCCATCAGCATCTCGTCTGCTCGCCAGTATTGATCCAGATATTGTTTGTAATCTTTATTTGTTAGTGTTTTTAGCAGATCGTTTTTACGGTCGTAGAAATCAATCTTTTCAGCGACGTACTTTTCTTTATTTACCCATGCGACCTGCCGGGTGTAGCCGGAATGTTCGTAAACAGGATAACGTTCAACGACAAAACAGTCGGCGTTATTAAATACTTCATCACGTATATATTTATAAGTGTATTTTTCAACCTCCTGAGAAGAAAGATCTTCATAGGCAAACTCACTACCCATAAACGGTCCGGATTTGTTTTTTGAGTTAATCCGTTTTACGCGTTTTAATGCGGGCAGATATAACCACTGCTCATCAGGTTTGATGGCGTGAGAAAAGGTAAGGAATGCAGTACCTTTGACATCAGCCGGGCTATCAAAGATCGACATCGATTTATCACCATCGCCGATTACCTCTAGCGTTTTTATGCGAATAGTTCGTTTGCTGGTATCACCCTGTTTATTACGCAGCTCCATCAACATATTTGCAGTGAAGTCACCAAAACCGGTGTCTCTTTTATCGGATTCGACAGCAATCTCCAGACCACGTGCGATGTTTTTACTATCTTCTGTGTCAGCACTGACAGAAAATGTAGCAAGGCATGATAGTAGGAAGGTCGTTATTAATATCGACTTGAGACAGCGTTGAGACTTTATTTTCGAGTTAGTCATTACTTTTTTCCTTTGGCAAATTTCATCAATAGTGATGGTAAAAATGTCAGGTCAATAACCAGTGCGATGAAAATGACCACACTGGTGAGAAGACCCATGCTTGAGTTCAGGTAGAAATGAGACTGTGCCAGGATCAGAAAGCCGACAATCAATACTATTGAAGTCACCAATAAAGCAACACCGACACTATTAAATGCATAACGTACAGCATCTTCAGCACTTAGTCCTTTCTCACGGCGGGCACGTAAATATTTACTTAAAAAATGTACTGTATCGTCGACCACGATACCCAGCGTCATACCGGTAACGATAGACAGTCCGATGCCGACCTGACCAACGGTGACCGCCCAGATTCCGAAGGCAGCCAGTGCCGGTGTCAGGTTGGGTAGCAGACTGATGAAACCATACTTGAGTGAACCAAGAAAGAATATTAATACTGCTGAAATTAAAACAAGTGCGATAGTCGTGCCTTCCAGCATGCTGGTGATGTTACGTTTACCTAGATGTGCAAACATTAAGGTTGGGCCACTGCTATATGGTTTGATGGAAGGCATGTTAACTTTCAACCATTGCTTTGCTTCATCATCAAACGCAATTACTTCATTTGATGTTAAAGTTTTTATTGTGACGGTTACTTTGGTTGAAGATTTATCTACGTCGATCTGATTGTTTAAATCCAGACCATAAGGTAATGACATCTCATAGAGTAATAGATATTGTGCGGCGAGGTTACGTTCATCGGGTAACCGCTGCCAGCCTGGGTCATCACCATGCATGTTTTTATTTAAACGTTTGAACGTGTCTGAGATCGTTTGTACATGAATGACTTCAGGTCGTGTCCGTAGATGTTGTGAAAATTTGGCGACATTGGATAGATAATCAGGGTCACTAATACCGCCAGATTCTTCAGTGCTAAGTGCGTAATCGATGTAGTACACGCCGGTTAGATTTTCAGCGGCATAATCGGAATCACGTCGAAACTCGATGCTCTCATCAAAGTATTCAATAAATTGGTCGTTGAGTTCATTGAGTGGTACCAGTGAGGCAAGTACGAGGATCGTTACTGCATTTATGATGAGTAAGGGTTTTTGTCTGGCGATAACAAACTCAGCAAAGCGTGCCATCATCTGTTTACCGGCGACTTCTTTTTTACCGGTTGCCGGCAGGATGGCAACTACAGCAGGTAAGAAAGTGATAGAGAGAATAAATGCGATAGCAACACCCATGGCGGCGATGTTGCCCAGATCATGGAACGGTGGTGCGTCACTGAAGTTAAGGCTTAAAAAACCCAGCACGGTAGTTAACGATGTGACAAAAATCGGGCGGAAGTTGATACGCATACTTTCGATGATGGATTTGTGTTTATCTAACCCCGCCGCCAGTTCGTGGCGCATGGTGACAAGCAGGTGAACTGCATCAGCAATCGCCATGGTGAGTATCATGATCGGAGCAGACATTACCGGTGGCGATAGCAGTATGCCTGCCCAGCCGGCAAGTCCCATCGCTGCCATGATCGAAAGAATGATCATGAAAAAGGTTGCCACTGTGCTGCTTAAGCCGCGCAATAGAACAAACAGGGTCAGGATAATAAAGCCCAGTGCTATCGGATACAGGCTAGCGACATCACTCTTACTGGCTTCCGGAAAGGCGTTGTTCATCATCGCCATGCCGACCAGGCGAATCTCTACGTCAGGATGTTTTTCCAGCATGCGCTGTTTTAAATCACGTGCGAAAGCCACCGCTTTTGGTACTTCATCAAGCGACTGACCGGGTAGCTGAACGGTGATATTTACACCAGCAAACTTACTGTCAGGCGAAACTAGTCGGTGCACTATCGTCGGTTCGTTGATGGCAATGGATTGAATTTTTAATAGATCGCTATCGCTTAAACTACTCGGGTCGGCCGCCAGGTCGTCAACTACAAGATCATCCTCTTCTGCGTAGGTGTGTTGATAGTTTGTGAGCGAATCAACACGAGTGGAAAAAGGTACTTGCCATGCTTCGTGGGTAATATCCTTGATGACTGCGAGCGTCTCACGACTGAAAACTTTTTCAGAATTTGGGGTGACTACAAAAAGGATGTTGTCGTTTTTATTGAATGTTGCCTGCATCTTTTCAAATGCCAGCAGCTGTGGGTTGTCTTCGCCGAAAAACATCCGGTAATCATTGCTGAAACCTAAAAATTTTCCACCGTAAGCCGCCGCTAGAACCAGTATGATACTAGTGAGTGCAACCAGGTATTTCCATCGTATTATCCAGCGTGTGTATGACTCGATCATCCTTTTATCCCCGTTGTTATTTTTTTATTCCAAAAGTAAAACGTACTTAAACGACTTGTTTTAACGTGTCGATCTCACCATCAAATAAAGCGGTTGAAATCTTTTCAAACAGTATTTTTGAACTGGAGTCTGTGCTCAATGGCTGCCACTGATAGCCATCGAGGTATATATTGGCGTTTTTCCACAACATGTTGACGACGGGATTAAAACCTAGTTCATGTAAAGGAATGTCCGACTGATCCAGCAGCATGGCACCGTAGTGCATGGACCAGCAACCGAACACGATGGTGTTGACGTTATCTTGCTGGTCTTTACTAAGGTCACCGCAGTCTATCGCCTGTTGTACGATACTGCGTGCGATATTGGTAATTTTTTGTTCCAGTGATTCCATCTCCGCGAGTTTGTATTCACTCACTTTCTCTCTTACGGCATTATTTTTTACCGTCTGAATATTTTGCGCCTCCATCGGGTGTAACTGATGGTATAGCGAGTAACCGAGGCCGATAGCAGAATATCGTTCACGAGTAGAACCGGGGTAGTGATAAGCGCGTTCGAAGATATCGATAAGATTGGAGATGCAACGACAACTTAGCGAGCAGACTAAATCTTCCTTGCTGGCGAAGTGGTTGTAGATGGTACCTTTGGAGTATTCAACAAGTTCAGCCACACGGTCCATGGAAAGATAGTTATAGCCATGTTCATGTATTAGTGATTGCGCCGCTGAAAGGATTAATTCTTCTCGTTCGAGTATCTCTCGCTTTTTGCGTGACAGTATATTTTTTTGTTGCTGTGAAGACATCCGCAATAATATGACAAACTGTCAAAAAATGTCAACTAGTTTATTAATTTGACGATTGTCTGAGAGTTTTTTAATCGTTTGTAATCGCTCCGTAGTGTTTTAGTAGCTGTGATATATCCTCTGCAAGTTGTTGGTAACCCATAGTATTTGGGTGTATGTAGTCAGATTTCAACGAGTTTTTTGCGAGGATTTTTGCCAGGCTATTACCTTCAAGCGGGATATTATTATCGTTTGCCAGCGACTGATAAATCGCTACTTTACTCAAAAATAGACTAAAGGAAGGAACCCCTATCAGTATGACTTCAGTGTTGTTGTGTCTGGCCAGGTCTATCATCTGCTGAATGTTTTTTTGCACTATAGAGAGATCGAGTTTTCGTAAGATATCATTGCCGCCATGGCAGATAATAATGAGGTCGGGGTGATAAGAATCAAGCAGGGCTGGCAATCGACGCAGACCTTTTTCAGTTATTTCTCCCGGAACACCGGCATTGATTACTTTCCGCTTGATAAGCGTTTCCAGAATAGCAGGGTATGCTTTATTGCGATTAGTCCCTGTGCCATACGTTAAACTATCACCAAAGGCGAGAACAGTGGCGTTGGCGTCGAGCGCCTTTAGCTGGGTGTTGTCACTGCATGCGACAAGTAATAATGGCAGCAGGCAGAACACCAGATTGACATTAGAAACTGCCATGTAAAATTGCAGTTTTATATGAATTCGTCCACGATGAATCATATCGGTGAAACCATAGTGAGTTAGTAGCCGGGATTATAGTCGGCAATTAGTGTATAGCCTTAATAGCATGGTTAATAGAAATTAATGGACAAAAATTATTCATTTGCACGAGTTTACCCATCACTCGATATTTCAGCCAGTTTGAAATCACGGGTAGATGATTTTATTGTGCAGGAGCAGGTTGCTGTTGAGTTCAGCGGTGAAGGTGAGCATTGCTGGGTCTATATTGAAAAGCGCGAAGCCAACACCGACTGGGTTGC
>CAWBXM010000039.1:0-11038 GCA_963792545.1 uncultured Gammaproteobacteria bacterium
TACGGGAAACCAGATATTATTATTATATGGAATGAAACGCGCAAAAAGACCGGCGAATAAAGAGTTTCCATTTGGTCATGGCAAAGAGATTTATTTCTGGAGTTTTGTCGTTGCTATTTTAGTTTTTTCCGTTGGTGCCGGTGTTTCTATCTATGAGGGAATTCGCCATGTAATACATCCGGTTCATATCGAAAACCCGACGGTCAATTATATTGTATTAACACTGGCATTATTGTTCGAGGGAGGCGCCTGGTTTTTTGCATTTAAAGAGTTTGGTAAAATTAAAGGCAAACGAGGTTATATCGAAGCTGTACAGGATGGTAAAGATCCATCCATGTTTGTCGTATTGTTCGAAGATTCAGCGGCAATGCTGGGTCTGTTAGTGGCATTGCTGGGCATCTGGCTAACGCAGGTAACGGGCATTGCTATGTTCGATGGTATTGCCTCTATCTTGATCGGTCTGATACTGGGTGGTACTGCCATCTGGTTGGCGATAGAAACCAAAGGCCTGCTTATCGGCGAAGGTGCAAACATAGAGATCGTCAGCAGTATCCGTCAGCTGGCAGAGTCTTTTGATGAAGTCGAAAAAGTAAATGAATTACTTACTATGCATATGGGTCCAGACTATATTTTAGTTAATATCAGTATCCGTTTTAAACGTGGCAAGTTAACACGTCAACTGGAAGCTGTCATACACGAAATCGATACAGCAATTAAAGCAAATCACACAACTGTGAAGCGTATTTTTGTCGAGGCAGAAGCGGCGACCTGATCTGTCATGGAAGAAAAATTCTTGCTTAAAGTCCGTTTATAGCTGTTTTTCCCTGTCACTCTATGTCTTCGTCAGGTTCAGGTTCAACAGCGGGAGCTGTTTCGCTGTCCATTATTTGCATGTCGCTTTTCATGTCTTCTTCATGAAGTATTTCATCATCATAGAGGTGTTCATCTTTGAAAAGTTCGTCTTCATTAAAGTCATCAGGTGGGTGGCCGTCATAGATTAAAAATTGTCGGCGCTGCGTCCAGGCATCACGGATAAACGCGTATTTGTCTGGCGCAGTTTCATCGATTACGTTGCTGGCCTGGATTAAACCGGCACGTATATCAATAAATTTGAGGGTCATTGCTGCCAGTCTTACTTTTAACTTCTGGCGACTAATTACTGGGTCAAGATAAGTCCAGTCGACAACTAGTCCAGCACTGTCACGAAATGTCTGCGGGCCAAGAATAGGTAATACGAGGTATGGACCGCTTGGCACGCCCCACACAGCCAGCGTCTGACCAAAATCCTCGTTATATTTAGGTAGGTCCATTTCCGTCGCTACGTCGATCAAACCCAGTAGCCCCATGGTGGTGTTAAAAACAAAACGTGCGGAAGTGGCCACTGCCTCATGGATTTTAAATTGCAGCAGCTGGTTAAAAAACACAACGATATCATCGAGATTGTTAAAGAAGTTACTCACGCCTTTACTGGCGATGTCTGGCATGACGTAGTTATAGCCTTCGGCGGCTGGTCTGAGGGCGTATTTATCAAAGCCTTCATTGAAGGCGAACATGCTACGGTTAAAACTTTCTAGAGGATCATCCGGGTTAGGCGGCCCATCGAGCGTGGCGCAGCCACTGCTCAATAAAAAAGTAATGAACAGCATGCAGGCTTGAAATAGTGTGTATTTATTGTTTATCACAACTCTGTATTTTTAGTATAGTTGTTCATTAGGTTCTGTTATCTAGCAGAGGTCTCGTTCTACGATTGGTTATTCAACGGCTGGTCATTTAACATATGCCAGGCAAGTTTAGCAACATTCTTTGAACCATTGCCATTACCGAGTAGTGGTCGCAACAAGGATAACTCATACTGCATGGATTGATAATAACTTTTATCATTAAGCAGGTGCAGGGCTTCTTCTGCAATAAGCTCAGGTTTCGCATCCTTCTGGAGGAACTCTTTGGCGACTTCTTTGCCAGGAATAATGTTGACCAGGCCGATATGTTTCAGACTGACGAGATGTCTGCCGATAAAAAAGGTCAGGGCAGAGGTTTTATAGATGATGACCATGGGAACTTCTAACAAACCAATCTCGAGGGTCGCTGTACCAGAGGCTGTGATGATGACATCACAGGATTGAATGACATCATAAAACTGGTCCTGGACAATGCTGACAGACAGGGCATCTATCGCCGACTGAAACGGCAGTAAGTCATCCGCTTTGATGGTGCTGGCTAGCGGTAATACAAATTGAATATCGGTTTTATTATTCTCTGTTTGGTGCTGTTTGACTATTTTTGCGGACTCGAGTAATACTGGCAGCATGCGAGATATCTCGCCGCTGCGACTGCCAGGAAACAAGCCTACCGTGGTGATATCTTTTAGCTTCAGTAATTTGCGTGCCTGTTGTCGGGTTTTATCGATAACCACTTCATCGGTTAATGGGTGACCGGTAAATGTTACCGCGACATCGGTATCCGCATACAGGGCTTTTTCAAAAGGCAGGATGACGGCCAGGTGATCGACGATTTTTGCCATTTTGTAGACACGTTTCGGTCGCCATGCCCACACCTGTGGGCCGATATAAAATAGTACTTTAATACCAATGCTTTTGGCGTAAGCTGCAAGACGTTGATTGAATTCCTGATAGTCGATCAGTATCAACAGATCAGGGGGGTGTTGTGTTATGTTGTTTTTCAGTTTGTTAAGTTCGGCTTTGATCACATTATATTTCATCAAAACTTCAATAAAACCGATCACTGAAATTTTTGCCATATCAATAAAGATATCAACACCGGTTGAGCGTAAGTTGTCACCACCCATGCCGCGAAACTGAATGCTGTCATCAATTTTTTTCAGTTCATTAACCAGTCGGGCGGCGTGGGCATCTCCCGATGCTTCACCTGCAACGATGACGACGCTGTGTGGTTTTTGTTTTGAGGTTTGACCAGCTACCATGTTTTTGTCTTGGTTATTTTTGTTATTATGTTGTCTGAAAAATCAGGTTTTAGAGACCGCTAATGTATTTACGAACACCTGTGCATTAATAATTGGTTTCATCGATCAAGCTCACTAAAAAGTAGAAGAATAATACAGTAATGAAAATAACATTGCATGATGAAATACCCGTTATCAACGGCATACTTGCTGGTGCAGATGAGGCAGGGCGAGGGCCGCTGGCAGGTAATGTTGTTGCGGCAGCAGTTATACTGGACTCGAATGTACTGATTGTCGGCCTGGATGATTCAAAGAAACTGACAGAGAAAAAGCGACAGCTGCTGGCAAAGGAAATAAAACAAAAAGCGTTGGCCTGGTCGGTTGTCAGCATATCGCCACAGCAGATCGATGAGATTAATATTTTGCAGGCATCGCTGTTGGCCATGAGAACCGCGGCTGAAAATCTGACAGTAAAACCGGATCATGTGTTTGTCGATGGTAACAAAACATTGCATGGCTGTTTTTGTGGGAATACAGCGATTATAAAAGGCGATTCTCGTGTCGCCGAAATAAGCGCAGCGTCGATACTGGCCAAGGTCGAGCGAGACGCACAGATGCTCGTGTTGCACGGGCAGTACCCTGAATACGGCTTTGATCGGCATAAGGGTTATCCGACCAAAGCACACCGTGAGATACTGAGTCGTATTGGCCCCTGTCCACAACATCGTCGCAGTTATGCGCCAGTGCGTGAGGCTCTGTTGACCCGCTCGTGTGAATGAGCGCAAGCAGGTTTTTTATATGTTATATCCTGACTGAGAATACATTAATTTATAAAAATAATTGTTTATAAATACACGAATTAGCTGTTTCCACTGAACTGATTTGATAGACTAAAGGGCACCTCAATTAATTGCTTGTGCCCTCTGGCTTTACGACCAGTACAGAATCAAGACGTGCTTTTGAAGCCATGCCCACAGTTAATACATTTGGGCCTGTCGAAAAAGCACAAGGCAGAGTCTGAGCTGGTCGTAAAGCTCGTAGGGCGCGGCCTGAAGCATGCATCTGCTGCGTTGTGAGCCTTGAGAATGGAATAACCATTCTGCTGCGGCTCACGCCTTGCAGCTATACGCTTCAGGTCACGCCGAGGACATAAGCAATTAATAGAGGTGCCCTTAAGCTTTATCCAACCAGAGGTTCCTTGGTGACATCCGACGTGACAGCCCAACCCAGTTTTATCCACCTGAGAGTTCATACTGAATACTCGCTGGTCGATGGTCTGGTGCGTGTCAAACCCCTTATGCAGGCACTGTCGGCAGATAATATGCCGGCGGTCGCACTGACTGATCAGAGCAATCTTTTTGCTATGGTCAAGTTTACCCGTGCAGCCCTGGATAGCGGTATCAAACCCCTGATCGGTGTCGATGCGCTGATGCGCTATGGAGACGATCAGGAAGCGCCTTTTCAGATGGTGCTGCTGGCACAGAATAAAACTGGTTACCTCAACCTGTCGCAACTGATTTCCAAAAGTTACCTCGAAGGCCAGCATCGCGGTGTGCCCATTATTCAGGCGGAGTGGATAGAACAATATGCCGAAGGCATCATTGCTCTTTCTGGCGGCCGTCAGGGTGATATCGGTCGGGCTTTGCTGGCAGGTCAAAGTGAGCTTGCAAAGCAGCGATTACAGCACTGGGCGGCGTGTTTTAAAGATCGTTTTTATATTGAGCTGCAACGAACTGGTCGCGACAATGAAGAGGCCTATATCGCCGAAGCGGTCGAGCTTGCCATCGAGCAGGATATACCGGTTGTTGCGACCAATGATGTACGCTTTCTTCGCAGTGAAGAGTTTGATGCCCATGAAGCCCGGGTCTGTATTCATGAAGGACGCACGCTGGATGATCCGCGCCGGACAAAAAATTATACCGAACAACAATATCTTCGTAGCAGTGAAGAGATGTTGGCGCTGTTTGCTGATATTCCAGAAGCACTGTCGAATACAGTCGAAATTGCTAAACGCTGTAATTTCGAAGTTCAACTCGGTAAAAGTTTTCTGCCGCAGTTTCCTATTCCTGAAGGTGAAACCGAGGCCAGCTATTTCTGCCGGGTTTCTGAAGAAGGTCTCGAACAGCGACTAAAGATTCTGCTGGATGATACGGCTGAAGATTATGCCGAAAAACGAAAAGTCTATGATGATCGGCTTAAAGTTGAGCTCGATGTAATCAATGATATGGGGTTTCCTGGGTACTTTTTGATCGTGGCCGATTTCATCCAGTGGTCTAAAAATAACGGTATACCTGTTGGTCCGGGTCGTGGTTCTGGTGCGGGATCACTGGTGGCTTATGCTTTAAAAATTACCGACCTTGACCCGCTAAAATTTGATCTGCTGTTCGAACGCTTTCTCAACCCTGAACGTGTTTCACTGCCGGATTTCGATGTCGATTTCTGTATGGAAGGTCGTGACCGTGTTATCGATTACGTGGCACAGAAGTATGGCCGCGACAGTGTTTCACAGATTATCACCTACGGTACGATGGCGGCTAAAGCGGTAGTACGCGATGTCGGTCGAGTCATGGGCCAGCCTTACGGTTTTGTCGACCGTATCGCCAAGTCCATTCCTTTTGAGATTGGCATGACGCTGACCAAAGCACTGGAAGAATCAGAAGACCTCAAAAAAGCCTACGAGAATGAAGAAGAGGTTACTGCCATTCTGGACATGGCACTGACGCTGGAAGGGCTCGCGCGAAACGCTGGAAAACATGCCGGTGGCGTGGTTATTTCCCCTACCGTCTTAACCGACTTCAGCCCGCTTTATTGTGAGGAAGGTGGCGCAGGTGTTGTCACCCAGTTTGATAAAGATGATGTTGAAGCCGTCGGTCTGGTGAAGTTCGACTTTCTTGGTCTGCGCACTTTAACCATCATCGACTGGGCAGTAAAACATGTAAATAAACGTCAGGATAAAGTCGGCCAGCCACCGCTGGAGATAGAGCATCTGCCGCTGGATGACAAAGCGACTTTTGATCTTTTACAGGCGGCCAATACCACCGCAGTGTTCCAGCTCGAATCGCGTGGTATGAAAGATCTGATCGCCCGCCTGAAGCCGGATAGTTTCGAAGACAT
The DNA here is from genome assembly GCA_963792545.1 of uncultured Gammaproteobacteria bacterium. Lineage (GTDB taxonomy): Bacteria > Pseudomonadota > Gammaproteobacteria > SZUA-229 > SZUA-229. The sequence goes on from CAWBXM010000039.1 coordinate 6,035, forward strand.
CGTTGCACTGGTGGCCTTGTTCCGTCCTGGGCCATTACAGTCTGGCATGGTTGACGATTTTATCAATCGTAAACACGGCCGCGCCGAAGTGGATTATTTTCATCCGGACCTCGAGCAGGTATTAACACCCACCTACGGAGTTATCCTGTATCAGGAACAGGTGATGCAGATCGCACAGGTGCTGGCCAGTTACACCCTCGGCGGCGCGGACATGTTACGTCGTGCCATGGGTAAGAAAAAAGCAGAAGTTATGGCAGAGCAGCGCGAGCTGTTTATGAATGGTGCGGTTGCAAGAGGCGTTGACGCGGCTCTGGCGACGATGATCTTCGACCTGATGGAAAAGTTTGCCGGTTACGGATTTAATAAATCACACTCTGCAGCTTACGCTTTATTGTCTTATCAGACTGCCTGGTTAAAAACACATTATCCTGCTGAATTTATGGCGGCGGTATTATCGGCAGACATGGATAACACGGATAAGGTAGTCGGATTGATCGAAGACTGCCAGGAACAGGGCGTAAAAGTTCTGCCGCCGGATATTAATCATTCAATCTATCAGTTCAGCGTGCCCGATGAAAAATCTGTTCTATATGGACTGGGTGCATTAAAAGGCGTCGGTGAAGCCGCGCTTGATGGCATTATCACGGAGCGAGATGCCAACGGTAAATTTATCGATCTTTATGACTTCTGCCGCCGCAGTGATACTCGCAAGGTAAATCGCCGGGTGATGGAAGCCTTGATCAAAGCCGGCGCTATGGACTCACTTGGTCCTAATCGTGCCAGCCTTATTGCCAGCGTAAGTAATGCCGTGCAGCTGGCTGAGCAAAATCAGAAAAATGCCAGTGTTGGTCAGGATGATATGTTTGGTTCATCCGATGAGACTGATACTCATGCCAATGTGCATATTGTTGAAGTTGATGACTGGGATGACGAGACGCGTCTGTCTAACGAAAAAGAAACCCTCGGTTTATATCTTACCGGTCATCCGATAACACGTTACGAAAAAGAATTACGTCGCTTTACCGAATGTCGATTTTCAAAAGTACCTGACCTGGTGCCGGACTCTGAAAAGAATGGCGGCTATGGTGGTTATCGCAAAAAAGATAAAAAACAATATTGTCTGGCCGGTTTGTTGATCGGTATGCGCGTTCGTAGAACAAAAACCGGTAGCAAAATCGTCACCGGAGTGCTCGATGATAGAACCGCTCGTGTCGAAATGGTGCTGTATGAAGATGTGTTTGAACAATACAGCAGTGTGCTGGTAAAAGACAAAGTTTGCGTGGTTGTAGGTAGCGTTAGTTATGATGATTTTAATGCGGCTTATTCGATCAATGCCAGTACCATCTATACGATGGCTCAGGCCAGGGAAAATTTTTCCCGTGGACTGCAGATAAAAATTGATCGAGGCAAAGCTAACGGCAGTTGGTCAGACAATCAGGTCACGCAACAACTCAGCGAAGTTTTACATACTTATCGAGAAGGCAACTGTCCGGTCAATATAGAATATAATAGTGGCACAGACATATCGCAGTTCGTGCTCGGAGAAGAATGGAACGTGGTGCCATCAGACGACCTGTTAATCCGCCTGGATAAAGTATTCGGCCATGAACAGATAGAGATGATGTATTGACGGGCGGTGAATAACGCATAGTGAATAGTGCAAGTATGAGGCATTGCACTCTGGCACTTTAACATTGAGAAAATTGCTACTCACATTCACTATTCACTATTCACTATTCACTATTCACTATTCACTATTCACTATTCACTATTCACTATTCACTATTCACTATTCACTATTCACTGACCTAATATGCGCCAACACGTCCGCCAGTTAAAATTTCGTCTTTTCAAACCCGTTGCATGGCGCACTAATCTGATTTTCTGGGGCGGTGCCATACTCGTCGGTTTAGTTGCAGCGGTGTTTGCTATGATGGCAGATCAGGGCGATCAGCTGTTTCGAAAAATCATCGCCTACAATGAATACCTGCCATTATTGATAACGCCTGCAGGTTTTGTATTAACAGTTTATTTAACCCGAAAAGTTTTTAGTGGTGCCGAGGGTAGTGGTATACCGCAAACACTCATTGCCCTGGCAGATCCTGGCAGTAGTTTAAGCAATCGCCTGTTATCGATGCGTATGGTGGTTGGTAAAGTACTGATGGCTGTACTAGCTCTGTGCAGTGGTGCTTCATTAGGCCGTGAAGGACCGACCGTCCATCTGGGTGCCGCGATCATGCATTCACTTGGAAAATATGCGCATCTGCCTACACGTTATTATGAACGCGGCCTGATTTTAACCGGCGGTGGCGCAGGTATTGCAGCTGCATTTAATACACCGCTGGCGGGTATTATTTTTGCTATCGAAGAGATGGCACGTTCTTATGATCGTCGCAACAGTGGCATGATGATGGTCGGTGTCGTGCTGGCAGGTATGACCGCCATCGTGGTTCATCAGAATAATTATAGTTATTACGGCACCACACCGGCAACGATGAATTTTGATCTGGTATGGTTAGGTGTTGTTGTCTGCGGTGTTATCGGCGGTTTTGCGGGTGGCCTGTTTAGCCAGATATTAATTATGGGCTCGAAAAAATTACGGCCTTATATGCAAACACGCTGGCTGGTAATTGCGCTGGTGTTCGGTTTTATTGTGGCGGTGTTAAGTGTTTTAAGTGGCGGCACAGCCAATGGCACCGGTTACCATGAGGCTAAACAGATTGTCAGTTGCGCCGGTCTGGAAAGCTGTGATGCAGACTTCGGTTTGATGTATCCGTTGTATAAGATACTGGCAACAGCGGCAACATATCTAACCACTATTCCCGGTGGCTTGTTTGCCCCCTCATTAGCCAGTGGTGCTGGACTAGGTGCAGATCTGGCACTCTTATTTCCCGCTGAAATGGCATCGACTATCGTTATTCTCGGTATGATCGGTTATTTTACCGGTGTCGTGCAAACTCCGATTACCGCTTTTGTCATCGTCATGGAAATGACTGACAACCATGAGCTGGTACTGGCAATGATGGCGACAGCTTTAATCTCTTCGGGTGTATCAAAACTGATCTGTAAAAAACCGATCTATGAAGCACTGGCAGAAAATTTACTGGCTATGATGTCAGATGAGAAAAGCCGACAGAAAACAGTGGAGAGTAGCTAGTTGGTGGTTATTAGTTGATGTGCTGTTTGTAAGGTAAAAGCTGAACGGCTAACTATTTTAATAAAAAATTTATAACTGTAAAATATTGTGACGATTTTTTCCTTGGAAAGGATGTATTTTTATGCAATCTTTCACACTGCAGATGACTTCTTGTTTTACTCTTGTGCAAATGGCTAATTATCAACCGACCACTTCTTCAACAAAACATACACTGCGCCACTACCGCCATCCTTCGGTTGTGCTGAATGAAATGCCAGAACATTATCCACGGCACGTAGCCAGCGATTGACCATGGGTTTGATGACGGGTTTGTCTTTTGAACGAAATCCTTTGCCGTGAATGATGATAGCGTGGCGTGTACCTGAGACCTCGCATTCACCGAAGAATCCCAGTAGCTCATGTCTGGCTTCGACAACGGTTAAACCGTGTAAATCCAGAATATGTTCGATCGGGTATTTTCCCTGGCGTAATTTTTTAAGCACGTTGTGCTGCAGGCCACTACGAGAAAAGCTCAGTACGTCGGGGCAGTCTTCGATGATTTCTGCATCGGAAAAAGTATCATCTATGGCAAACTCTAAATTATTATCGACGGCTGGTAGCAGGGGTTTTTTCGGGGGTTTGTTGAGTTTTATTTTATTATCGGATTTCAAGGGTTCAACGCCTGCCATCTTAGCCATGAACAATGAGCTTTCGTCCTTTATATTTGATTCATCATTCATCACCGTACCCCCCGACAATCTAGTGTAAACTGCATGCTTGTTTATTCTATCTTGAATCCATAGTCGTTGTATTGTTTGTGCATATTTTAGTCTCTAATGATGATGGTTATCGGGCACCGGGTATCGCGGTACTCGCCGATGCGCTGTCGGTTGAATATGATGTTTCGGTGGTTGCGCCTGAACGTAATTGTAGTGGCGCTAGCAATTCGTTGACGCTGGAGCGTGGCTTACGGGTGTCTGAGGTGGGTAATAATGTATTTTTTGTTGATGGCACACCGACAGATACGGTGCATCTTGCCATTACCGGGTTACTGAAAAAAGAACCGGATATGGTTATTTCCGGCATAAATGCCGGTGCTAATATGGGTGATGATGTCCTGTATTCGGGCACGGTCGCGGCAGCGATGGAAGGGCGGCATCTAGGCTTGCCGGCGATTGCCGTGTCGATGGACTCTTATACGCCAAAACACTATGAGACTGCTGCAACAGCGGTGACGCAGTTATTAAAAAATCTAGAGCAAACATCATTCGCGGCCAATACCATTTTAAATGTAAATGTGCCGGATATACCCTGGTCCGAAATCAAAGGATTTAAAGCCACTCGCCTGGGCAATCGTCATAAATCTGAAGGCGTAATCATTCAGGATGACCCACGCGGAGACCCTATGTACTGGGTAGGTCCACCAGGAGAAGCACAGGATGCAGGTGAAGGTACCGACTTTCATGCCGTCAGTAATAATTATGTATCTGTCACACCGCTACAGATTGATTTAACCCGATATGATAGCCTTGCCGAGTTAGATAACTGGTTGTCGGACAATTCAGGTAATCTATCGTCAGCGGACAATAATAGTAATAACGATAAAGTATTAGATGATAAGTAATGATATTCAAGGTATAGGCATGACTTCGCAGCGTACGCGTGACCGGCTGGTCGATCGTCTGCGTGATAAAGGCATTAAAAACGAACGTGTTCTGGAAGTCATTCGTACTACGCCACGGCATATTTTTGTGGATGAAGCGATGGCGCATCGTGCTTATGAAGACACTGCGCTACCTATTGGTCACGGCCAGACTATCTCGCAACCTTATATGGTGGCCAGGATGACCGAAGTGCTGCTAGAGGCA
>CAWBXM010000040.1:0-10624 GCA_963792545.1 uncultured Gammaproteobacteria bacterium
ACATGTATAAGTTGTTCCTTACCCGTCAGGACTTTATCAACTAGCAATTCATTCACCTTATCGGTTGCCTGACAAAGAGTGCCGTCTTCCTGCCGTCCGCCGATAACTGCACGTACACGTCGAAATTTATCGATAACACATATCTGAGATGTAGAATCATCCAGATCTTCGATCGCACTGCTGATCTCTTTTGAACGAAACAAAATAGGATTAAGAAGATTACTACCGAGCACCTGTGTAGACACTATCGTATCTGGATATCGTTCATTTTCATCGAATACATTGACTATACTGAATGACAGACGATGTTCGGGTTCTAACCACGACTCAGGCAGTCTCAACTCGATATCATAACCTGTCAGAGTTTCGCGCCATACCGCGTAAACAACGTTAACATGTTTGCCACTTTTCCATGTCTGCCAATCATCATTAACTTCATAAACACTAACGCCTCCCTGTCCTTCAGCAAGCAAGATCAGGCGATGATGCAACTTATCGCTATCAGTGTATTCGATACGCACGTGATCACTGGAGTCCAATGGAATATAACGTGGATTACGATAGACGATATCGTCGTCTTTCACTTTTATATAAGCGTACAGGAATTTCTCATCATCAATGAGCAGCAATGAAAAGTTATTATCACCATAACTTACAAATTTATCTTTCAAACGAGACCAGTCTTCATCATCACTCGCATAACCATCGACGTTCAAACTCTGTTTATTCGGATAAACGTATAATGCATCTTCATCGATATCAAACAGATCGGTATAACTCTTAACGACTGTTGCAATTGCTGAGGCAGTCATCTTTTGCGATTCTTCCTGACCCTGTAAAAGTGATCGCTCTATCCTTTCAATAAAATGATTCGCTGATAACGGTAGTAAGATCAGAAAGATTGAACTGAAGATGAGTAGCCGGGTGCGTAACTTCATTTACAGGACCACTGGTAGCCAAAACCATAACGAGCTTTTATGCATTGAAAATCGGCATCAATTTTTTTAAACTTTTTCCTTATATGCAGGACATGTGTGTTGATCGTATTATCTTCGACAACACCCTGTTGCGTTGCTTTGATCAGTGCACTGATACTTACCGCATCACCTGTTTCAGTGATAGCAGATAATATTGAGAACTCGGTGGGTGTTAAATTAACTTCATTATCTTTCCAGAAACACTGCATCGATTTTTTATTTAACTTTAGATCACCCGTTGCAGCATGATGAGCATCTGACGTAAGTTTTTTAATCTGAAAAAAAGATTCGATACGCACCATCAAATATTGTAACGAGACGGGTTTAGTCTGGTAATCCCAGGCACCGAGTTGTAAACCGTATATCTTATCCAGCTCATCACCACGGCTGGTCAAAAAGATCATCGGCAGGCACTCATCGCGCTGTTTGAGATAACGACAGACCTCGTAACCACCACCGACGTCTGCATTGAGCGTGATATCAAGGATTGCAAGATCAGGCAATTCGATCGCAAATGCGTCTAGCGCCTGTTGCCTGTCTTCGAACTCAAGCACAATGTAATCACTGCTCCGTAACGCCTCAGCGTAATAAGTTCGCTGCTGTGGGTCATCCTCTACGATAGCTATGGTTTTTTTCAACTGTAACTTCCTCAAAATCCGTCAGTATCTGCATTAATTAATGTCTGCATTAAAAGGTCACACATCGCTTACGCTACATCCATCCCGACGTGACGATGGCACTTGATATACTGCATATTTTAGCGTCTTCCTAACCGCTTTACATGCGTTATTCACGGTCTGTCGACGTCCTCCATTATTTCTCCATTTTTCTTCCATCGAATGCCAAAGATTGCGCAGCCGGCAATTGATCTAATAGCAACCGTGGAAACACAGAACAGCTATTTAATTAATCATTTTGGAGAAAACAATGAAAAAAACATTACTTAACATAGGTTTAAGCATCGCACTTTCCGGTGCAGCGATTTCTGGTTCCGTTTTACCTACACAGGCTTACGCCGATGAAGCCAGCGATATGGATACTGTTGCTATCGATAATAATAACAGCACCGAGCAAACATCAGATAACTATATCTACCCTGGCATGGGCGCCGGTGCTGCAACAGGCACGCTGATCGCTGGCCCTGTTGGTTTTGTTATCGGTGGGCTGATAGGCGGAATTATTGGTTCTTCACAGGAGACAGAAAATTCCACCGCAGCATTAACAGTAGCGATAGAAGATGAGCCGCCTACAGATATTCAACTATCAAAAAAAGATATATCGAATACAGAACTGCCAGCCATTCAAGTCGCTCAGTTAGGTGCGATCACAGTTCCAGGCAGTGGTATCAACTCTCAACAGGATGAAATTATCGACATTCTGACGAAAGACCTGAGTCTTGATATCTATTTTAGATCCGGCAGCAAAGACATAGAAGCGTTCTACCCCGCTCGGCTTGAAGCAGTTGCAAAACTGATGAAAAGCATGGATCAACTCGAACTTCACCTTGATGGCTATACCGATCGGCGTGGTGATAAATCACAGAACATAGCACTGGCAAAGCAGCGTATCGAAAATGTTCGGCAACAACTCATCGACGCGGGCGTTGATGAAAATCGCATCATCAGCAAAGCCTTCGGTGAGATGAAGATGGTATCGCGTGCTGGAGACCTTGAAGGATATACCTTTGACAGAAAAGTGGTTATCAGTTTCGTACGCAGCAACATCGACTCAATGCACAGCATGACATCCACACTGTCAGCCTTCGAAAACAAAACCGTGGTAAACCCGGCAGATAACGAGGTCGTGACACCAGTAGTGGCTGAAACAAGCATTGAATTTTGATGGCAACTCAAAGCATAACGAATCAAAAATCTCTAACCACTTTTCAATAATTGTTCGTGGCACACATCAGTGTGCCACTTTGAGAGGAAAGCTGATGAATACCATGAATAATTTTTACTACCATCGCCATAGAAAATTAGATAGCCACCATCTGAAAACTGGATATACACGAACATTTACGATCATCCGTAAAATACTCGTCGTTATCAGCGTCTATCTCGTGTTTGGTATTTTATTTAATTACGTGTATGCCAGCACAGAAACCACTAATAGGCAGGACATAGATCCGTACCAGGCAAAACATGGTTCGGTCTGGTTACTGCCAGATAATGGTGCTTATGTAGAAGCCTTGTATATAGAAGCTTTGCAGATGCAGACAGATGTTGACTACACAATTACTGGCGCTATCGCTCGAGCAACAGTGAAACAAGAATTTAATAACAGTAGTGAATTCTGGGCAGAAGGCATCTATGTATTCCCACTACCTGAAAAAGCCGCCGTTGATCAGTTTCGTATGATCATCGGTGACCGCATCATCGAAGGTCAGGTAAAACAGCGTACAGAGGCTAAAAAAACCTACGAAAAAGCAAAGGCTGCCGGTAAAAAAACCGGGCTTATCGAACAACAGCGGCCAAACGTCTTTACCACATCCCTGGCCAATATTGCACCTGGGGAGAACATCACTATCGAGTTTGAATACCAGCAGGTGCTGGATTATAGAGATGAGGGCTACCGTTTACGTTTCCCGATGGTCGTTGGTCCTCGTTATCACCCAGTTTCGAACTCTGTCGGCCAGTCATCTATTCAGAGTCAGACGGATCCAGCCATAGACGATACCAGTGTCTACACAGAAACTGACCCCGTAAAAAATAGCAACAACCCAACACGGATCCACCTGTTACTCGATGCCGGGGTCAGCCTTTCTGAGCTAAAGAGTTCATACCATCGCGTTAATATCAATCAGACCAGTGAAACACGTTATAGTATTTCTACCATTGGTGAAAATATAGCGGCTGATCGTGATTTCGAACTGGTATGGAAACCTCAATTAAATAATAACCCACAATTATCGGCCTTTCAGGAAAGCAGAGACGAGGACAGTTATGTCCTGATAACTTTACTGCCGCCAGACCTTAGTCACTTACAACAAAAGATACAGGAACGCGATGTCATTTTTGTTCTTGATATATCAGGGTCCATGTCTGGCACGTCTATCGATCAGGCTAAAGCCTCGTTAATAACGGCATTAGATAGCCTTACTCCAATTGATCGTTTTAATATTATCTGGTTTAACGATAAAACCGGAAGCCTGTTCCCAGAAGCCGTTATCGCTTCTGATAAATATAAAAAATTTGCAGGCCATTATATCGACAAGCTTCAAGCCTCTGGTGGCACAGAGATACTGCCCGCACTAAAGCTTGCATTGTCACGTCAACAGGAATTCACTCGTTTCAGACAGGTAGTGTTTCTAACCGATGGCAACATCAGTAATGAAGCTGAATTATTTGATGTCATCAACCGACAACTGGGGGATGACCGTCTATTTACCATCGCAATCGGCTCAGCACCAAACTCATATTTCATGCGTAAAGCCGCCAATATCGGTCGTGGCACATTCACTTACATCGGCGATGTAAATGAAGTCAGACAAAAAATTACCCGCCTGTTCAAAAAACTTGAAACGCCAGCACTTATTAACATTCAACTTAATCTGGACCGTGATGAATATGAGGTATACCCAAACATCATTCCTGATTTATACGCCGGTGAAACATCCACTATTTTAATAAAGGGAAAATCATTATCAGAGAACATTTCTATCAAGGGTGATTACGGAAATATTGAATGGCAGCATAGCTCTGAACCAATGAGCTCAGAGCCAATAAGCGCTGAATTAACCAAGGCTTCTAATAACGGTATCCGGATTGCCTGGGCGCGTGAAAAAATCGCTTCGCTGATGAGTCTACAGCACGAAACCAGTGCAGATAACGAACGTAAAACCATTCAAGGTCAGGTGACGGAGACCGCTTTACAACATCATCTGGTCAGTCGTTATACCAGCCTGGTTGCTGTTGACGTTACCCCGGTCAATGTTGATGGCATGTTGCTTCAGCAACGGTTAAAAAATAATCTGCCGTTTGGCTGGACAAAATCACCAGTTTCAAAGGATAAGACATTAGCGCAGATACACTTACCACAAACGGCAACCAGTTCAGTGTTGAATCTATTTCTAGCAGCTCTGTTATTTATCGGTGTTTTGTTTATGTATCAATTTTATTATCGACGACCGGTTATATAAAAATGGTCTGGCATCGCGGATCACGATCCGCTCCTACAAACATGTAGTCACCTGTAGGAGCGCTTTGTAAAGCGCGATCTCGATTAGGTTTTAATTACGAGCAACGTATTCCGTGATACAGACTAAAATACAAACCACAGGTATTTCATAATGTATCCACTCCTGCATAAACACAGAAGAAAACTACCCTTCCTCATAATCGGCATATTGCTCAGCACCTGCCTGTGGCAACTGGCCACAGCAGGCTGGATTCAGGGTAAAGCAATTATCGCTCAACAGTTGCTTAATCATTCATGGGATCAAACACGTATCGATGCCACACTACAACACAAACCCGGGTCCAATAAACCTTTGCTCAATAAACCCTGGCCATGGGCAGATACCTGGCCAGTAGCAAAACTGATAGTGCCGCAATACGATATCGAACAGATTGTTCTTGCAGGTGACAGTGGTAGCAGCCTTGCTTTTGGCCCGGGCTATTCTTTTGCTGGCGCCGAACCTAATACCAGTGGCACCACCATGATCAGTGCACATCGTGACACGCACTTTCGATTTCTGAAAAAAATTAAAGTGGATGATACGATCATCTTACAGACGGCTGATAAAACCATTCACTACAAGGTTGATAGATTGAAGATAGTTGACAGTAAAACTTTTACCTTGCCCGCGCAGCAGGATCTAACAGCCCTTGTGCTGGTAACCTGTTACCCCTTTGATGCAATCGCTACAGGTGGCTCTACCCGTTACCTTATCTATGCTTCGGCTATTTAATTACTGCCCAGCTAATACCCCTATTTAAATAGGGTCTGTGCCAGCTGCCGTTTATACAGAGAATGTTTCATAACTGAACCAAAAGATATCAACATTGCCTCACTATGAACAGTCATATCAGTGTGTACAGATTTAATCTAAATCATGTACTATCTAGTAGGCGTCTATGGAATAACAGCAGAAAAATCAGATTATGAATTCAGCACAGCACATCAATCAAACCTCACTCGTCGATCCTTTTGGCCGTCGTATCGAGTACGTGCGTCTGTCGGTAACTGATAAATGCAACCTGCGTTGTTTCTACTGTATGCCTAAAGGTTTTAAAGATTTTGAGCAGCCAGAGCACTGGCTGACATTTGACGAGATCGAGCGTGTCATAAAAGCATTTACCGAACTTGGTGTAGCACGTGTACGATTAACCGGTGGCGAGCCGCTGGTCAGAAAAAACCTGGCCGATCTCGCGCAACGCCTGACCTCGTTACCCGGCCTGAGTGACCTGTCATTAAGTACCAATGCCGTACTACTCGATAAACAGGCCGATGATTTATATCACGCTGGCGTATCAAGGATCAACGTCAGCCTCGACACGCTAAATCCTGATAAATTTAAAGACATTACCGGTGGCGAATTACAACCTGTTCTGGATGGGCTAATCGCCGCCAGACAGTCTGGCTTCTCCCCGGTAAAGATTAATATGGTCGCCATGAAAGGCATCAATGATGATGAATTTGAAGACATGGTTGAGTTTTGTCTACAACATGATTTCACCTTACGATTTATCGAAACCATGCCGATGGGCGCAACCGGTGAAAATGCAACCGATCATTACATCGACCTGCAAACGGTCAAACAAAAATTATCAGAGCGCTATGAGTTAATACCTGGCGTAATGCCTGGTGGTGGGCCCGCCCGTTACGTACAGGTTAAAAATACAGATCTGCGTATCGGATTCATTACACCTATCTCACAACACTTCTGTGAGAGCTGTAACCGCGTGCGCCTGTCTGTCGATGGCACGCTTTACCTGTGCCTGGGACAGGATGACAAAGTTGAACTGCGTCCGTTGTTACGTCAGGGCATCAGCGATGAAGAATTAAAGCAGGTTTTGATCGATGGCATCGGCCTTAAACCTGAAAAACACGAGTTTAAAGATAAACCCGATCAGATCGTTCGTCTGATGAGCATGACCGGCGGTTAATTTTTACACATCCATTTCGATAAACTAGCTCAGTTAATCTAACTCAATTGATACCGAGCCCTTTTAGTTTACGGTAAATAGTACGCTCACTAATACCCAGTGTCTCAGCCACTTTTTTACGGTTGCCCTGAAACTGATCCAGTAAATCTTTTATGTGCTGCGCTTCAATATCTTTTAGTGTGGCCAGGTTGTCATTATGTCCGGCCTGATCAGTGGTTAACGGCATTACCGGGCTGCCAACGTTTTTCTTGGCCAGTTCATCCAGCTGCGAGACCATGCAGTGTGGCAGGTTATTGATCACGTTTTCGATCAGAGCAGCATCAATTGTAGGTTTGTGGCTACGGGTAGCAGCAATAAAAAGCACGTTACGCAACTCACGGACATTGCCCGGGTATCCATAAGTCTTTAGCTGCTGCAAAGCATCCGGCGCCAGAACATAACTGCTGTGCATGGAGCGATTAATTCCCTGGAGCAAGCTTTTCGCCAGCACAGGGACGTCATCAAGGCGTTCACGCAGGCCTGGCAGGCGAATATTCAGGCAGGCAATCCGGTAATAGAGATCCTCACGAAATTTACCAGCAAGCACCGATTCCCATAGATGCCGGTTAGTCGCACAGATGACCCGGACATTAACCTTTCGGGTTTTCTTGCCACCGACTGGACGGTACTCCCCGTTCTCCAGAACACGCAATAATTTTGCCTGCTGCGACGCCGGCAAGTCGCCGATCTCGTCAAGAAAAATAGTACCGCCATCAGCGAGTTCAAACAGGCCCTGTTTATTACCAACACTGCCGGTATAAGCGCCACTGACATGACCGAACATCTCTGACTCAAACAGGCTATCAGTAAACACCGTGCTGTCTATAATCTGAAACGGCTCTTTGCTACGCGCAGAGTGCAGATGAATAAATTCAGCTGCCAGCTCCTTTCCGGTTCCAGTTTCCCCCTGCAACAGTACCGGCGCATCAGAGCTGGCAGCAATATTCAACTGGTTGAGACAGGCGATAAATTCAGGCGTATCGCCGACCATGCGCTCTGTGCCAGACGAACGCGAATCCATCGAAAAAATTTTCTCGATACACTCGCCCAGCAACAATTCGTTATTACTGCTTTTTAGTGGAAATGCCGAAACTTTGACATGATGCATGCGGTTGTCGGCATCACAATGGATATGTGCACAAATTTTTGCCTCACCTTTGTTGAAAACCTGTTCGTGCGGACATTCCTCACCATCATCGCTGCAAGGGTGATCATTGCCATGACTGATCTCATAACACATACTGCCGACCGCTTTTTCATTTGTTGTGCCGTATTCCAGCTCGTAAGCTTTGTTTACGGCAACGATACGATAATCCTTATCGATGACTACAAAAGGTTTTTCATGACTGTTGACTAACGACGCCAGATCGATCGATGTTTCTTCAACTCTCTTATTCATCATACCCCCAGTAATAATTAGTGAAACGCAACATGACTATGTGACATACGCTTAAATATCGTGATAGCGTAACATGCCATTAATGACATATGTTTGACATATATCAATAATAGACTTGATCTTATTTTTTAGTGAATACAGTCAGTTAGATAAAGCACAAACAATGGCATAACACTTGCTAAGAAAATAGAGTGGTATTTGTTATATACGTCAAAAAGGCACATAGCAGATAAAAATGTTGATTAAAAATGAGAACAAAGTTATGAATGAGCACAAGTTTACCGACAAATTAATCCTGATAGTATTTCTGGCCTTAGCAGTCTCGTTCTTAAGCGCTCTCTACATCAGCGCAGCTCAAGCTTCTAATATCAAAACCAATGAAATAAAATACTCTGGCAGTCAGGCAGGAGAAGCCGATAATCACCGATCAACGGTCAATTTTTGAAGCAGTATATACAGCGACCTCACTGCAGAATTAGTTCCTTTACAGCAATCATTACCGAAAAGCGATCCAGCGCGATATTGCCGAAGTTAAATAGCTATACATAACCGGTTTACTGCGATTGTATTGCCAAAATTACTACTATCAACGCCAGCTGAAGAATCAATTTCAGCGAATAGCCCGATAATATTTTCAGCAGTGAAATAGATGCATCGCCTATGCTAAGATAAAAAAATCCAGGCTCGGCAACTTATTAATATGATAAAAAAAACAGCATTACAAGTTACCCATATACTATTACTGGTTATAATTTTATCACCGATTTTCGCCTATGGCGCACGCCCTATAGAACCCTATACAGGGGATAATAAAACATTCACGCTCGTTGATCTCAAAGATGAAAAACACACGCTAGCTGACTACCACGGAAAAGTTATTCTGATTAATTTCTGGGCCAGCTGGTGCCCACCCTGCATCTATGAATTACCGGAACTGACGCGACTTCATGAACAACTGGCAGACCAGCCATTTGAAATACTGGCGCTCAATGTCGGTGAAAAAAAATACAAAGTCAGAAAGTTTGCCAAGCTCATAAACTTCCACCTACCGGTACTGCTGGACACATCGAAAGAGACGTTCGATGACTGGGACATTAAGACACTGCCAACTTCATTCCTGATCGATGCTGAAGGCAAGATCCGTTACCGTGTACGTGGCAACCCCGGCTGGGAAGAAGACGACACTATAAAGATTATAAAACAGCTGATTACAGAACATACGAAATAAACATCACCTTAAAACAGACAATGCACGAGGCCTCTAGATGAAACAAACCAGTTTTCTATCAACAGTAACTTTTTTACTGCTAACACTATCAACACCAGCATTACATGCAGCGGATAATATAGCGCACAGACAGCAGGTGGAGACCCTGTTCAGGCTGACACAGATGGAAAAGAAAATTCAGGAAAGCGTGGATTCGGTGGTGCAGCTACAACTAAGACAAAACCCACAACTCGCCGAGCACGAAAAAACCATGCATGAATTTTTTAATAAATACATCGGCTGGAACGCACTAAAAGATGAGATTGCAGACATGTACATGCAGAAGTTTTCTGAAAAGGAACTGACGGAAATCAACGCCTTCTACATCACCCCGGTAGGCCAGAAGGTTATAACGGTGTTGCCAGAACTGGTACAGGAACGTAACCAGTTAGCCATGATGCGGCTGCAGCAGAATATCGGTGAATTGCAAAAAGTCATAACACCACAAGACGCTAGCACGGCTAAATAATCTGGTTATATATCAGAACAGATCAAGCTGGATTAGAAAACTTGCTAATCTTTATGAATAAAGATTATTTATAATCAACTTAAGAAACGATGGAAACAAATGAAAACACATACTCAATGCGAGTTCACAGAGTGACTTATCCACCTTTTGTGTCCAGCCTGGCTTGTTTTGACCTCAGCTCAAGAGAAGCTGCAACAAGCACAACCACTGGTTGAATGGAAAAATAGAAATATCTAATCATGTTTTTTCTTATAGAAATAAAAAAGAACCGGTAACAGAAACATTGAGACTAGTGGCGCGGTAAACATACCTCCTACCATTGGAATAGCAATCGGCCGCATCACTTCGAGGCCGGTACCCTCA
>CAWBXM010000041.1:0-13654 GCA_963792545.1 uncultured Gammaproteobacteria bacterium
GCGTCCGGTGTGCGGGTCTTTTAGTTTCGGGAAGTTCTCCAGTACATCGACCAGTTCATTGCCGCGTTCGCCACAGCCGACATAGATAACGATATCGGCATTCGACCAGCGCGCTATCTGCTGCTGTACCATGGTTTTGCCAGCACCGAATGGGCCGGGAACGGCTCCCTTGCCGCCCTTGAGTAAGGGGAAAAAAGTATCGAGGATACGCTGACCGGTAATCAACGGTTCCACACCATGGTCGCGTTTACCGTATGGCCGTGGGGTACGTACTGGCCAGCGGTGAAACATCTTCAGCTTGTGTACCTGGTCTTTCTCATCTCGTACCCGGGCGATGGTGTCATCGAGTGTGTACTTGTCGGCGTGGGCGAGATCGATCAGTTCACCGCGTATGGTCGGTGGAACCAGTATGCGATGTTCGATGGTATCGGTTTCCTGTACCGTACCAAGGCGGTCGCCCGGTTCGATCGTGGTGCAGGGCAACAGGCCGTCGCGCGGTACGAATGCCCATTCGCGTTTGCGGTCGAGGGAATCGACGTGCAGACCGCGCGGAATATTATCACCCGCCAGGCTGGCTATCTCGTCGAGTGGTCGTTGTACGCCATCGAAGATACTCTGCAGTAGACCGGGACCGAGTTCTACCGAGAGTGGGTGGCCCAGGCCTTCGATGCTCTCACCAGGGCGCAGTCCTTCGGTCGACTCGTAAGCCTGTACGATGGCATCGTCATCTTCGAGCGCGATAATCTCACCGACTATGTTGAGACTGCCGATACGGATCTGTTCACCATTGCGTGCACCCGGCAGATGGACGCGCAGGATGGGGCCGTTGATCTCACGGATGTAACCGCTGCGTGTGTTACTCATTGCGGACCTCCGCTACGTGCGCTGGCATTGATATCGGTCGGAAACAGTGTCCGCAGGATGACCCGCTGTACATCAGATTCGTAACGTGAAAGCCTGCCTTCGAATCGGTTATCGACCTGGGCACGATTGTCGGTAGTACGTAGTTTGATACCGCCGCTGCCCCATGTCGCTTTGTGCGAAAGTTTGATGTTTCGTTTTGGCGCAGCCTTAGCGGCAAGTTTAGGCCACTCGGCAGACAGCCAGCTGAGGTCATCTGCATTTACCTCGGCGGTTAGATTGCCTTCAGGTAATACAGATGCTGCATCACGTACCATCTCTACCAGCCATGCAAGGTAGGCTGGTTTATCGGTGCACAGTGCCTGCATGCGTTGTTTAAGACGCGACTGGATCGTCTGTACCAGTTCCCAGCGCAGCTGGTCGAGACGGCTCTGCATCTTGAGTTCGCTGGCCTGAGTCACGCGGCGAAAATGCCGTTCGGCCTCGAGCTTGGTGGCCAGTACCTCGCGCTCCTCCGCCATGTGAAGCTTAGCGGTTATATCGCGCAGGATGGTGTCACACTGGCGGTCGGCCTTATCATGAAACTCCCGCGCCAGTTCTTTGGCTCGATCCATGATCGCATCTTCGAGGGCCTGCAGTTGATTATGTTCAGGCTTGCTCATGTCTTGTTACCTTCGAGGCCGAGAAGTTGCTGGATACGGTCATCGACCGAGCTTTGCATCTGCTCCGGATGATTGAGAGGCGGTACCTGGGTGAGCAGGATACGTCCGCCTTCACGTCGCACGCCTTCCAGACGTTTACTGCCAGATTCGGCGAGTTGCTGATCGATGACGATAAACGCCGGTGTCCGTGCGGCTGTCAGTTTGTCCAGCAGCCGG
The DNA here is from genome assembly GCA_963792545.1 of uncultured Gammaproteobacteria bacterium. Lineage (GTDB taxonomy): Bacteria > Pseudomonadota > Gammaproteobacteria > SZUA-229 > SZUA-229. The sequence goes on from CAWBXM010000041.1 coordinate 1,740, forward strand.
TCCAGTTGTGCTACGTCGGCATCTGGATATACCTCGAAGCCGGCAAGGCGAAAACCTGTTGCCAGTGAGGAGTCACCGAGAAATAGCTGGCGTGTTGCTTCCATATTTTCAGACCCTGTTCAACAGCAGGATAGAAAGCACCAGGCCATAGATCGCGATACCTTCAGCAAGACCGAGGTAGACCAGGGTGCGACCAAAGATCTCGGGCTTCTCTGACACGGCGGCCAGTGAGGCGGCACCGATCGGCCCGACAGCGATGCCAGCAGCGATGGTGCTTAATGCGGTCGGTAAGGCGATACCGATGAAGGCCAGGCCGGTGCCAATGCTGATATCGGCCAGGCCTTTGCTGGCAACTTCGGCAGCCGCCAGGGCGTCGTTAACACCGAGGAAAACGGCGACCAGCTGGAGACCGAAGAACAGGCTGATATTGGTAACCACGGTAGGCATGAATAAGCGCCTGGCCTGATCGTTTTTAAGCGGCCGAAAATGCAGATAGATGCCGGTCAAAATCATGCCGATAAGAGTGATGGTGAGTAGGGCGATGATGGTGTTCATGTTAGCTCCTTATTCATGGGGTTAAAGTTGTTTGTGAGCGTCCGGTACGTAGCGGCCGGAAGGGCGTTCCGTCGCCGTAAAAATAACGGGAAAATCCTTCATAATATTCGAGTCGCAGTGTCTGTATGGCCACGATGATGCCTTCGAGGATAATCACGAACATGTTGCCAAGTACCAGTGTAATCCAGTGCCCGATGGTGTCCATGCTGTTGGCCAGGGTGAACACCGCGAGTAACAGTGCGACATGATTAAGGCTGAAAGCGGCGACACGCAGGAATGATAGCGAACTGCTGATGTAGCCGTTGACTATCTCGAAGGTTTCGATCAGCGTAGTAAAAATGCGTTCGCCATAAGCGGCATCTGAAGACTGCCATTGATAACCGGCCAGCAGGATCAGGGTGAGGCTGGTCATGATGGTGGCAAGCAGCGGGAAGTCGCCGCCCTGTGCCATGTTATACAGGCCGCCTAATAGTGCGAGGTAGAGTATCAGCGAGAACAATCCACCGGGGCCGAACAGCGCGCCGATATGATCACCTGCAAACAGGCGATTGCTAATCGCGATAACCGAGCCGAGGGTGAGAAAGGCGACACCCCAGCAGAAGGCGACCATGAGCATGTAAACCGGGTCCGACATGGGCGCAATCCACAGCGGCTGCAGCCAGTGTTCGACACCGAAGATGCTGCCGTAGAGCCAGCCAAATAGCATGGCTGATGCACCTGCCAGTACGAATAGATAAGTGAAGGAATGCAGCTTCTTGTGCAGCACCAGGCCGGTCAGCAAGATAACGGCGCCATGGCCGATGTCACCGAACATCATGCCAAACATACCGGCGAAGGTAAGCGCGAACAGGATGGTGGGATCGAATTCGCCGAAGCGCGGTACACCGTATTGTTCGACCAGCTTGGCAAACGGGCGTAACAGGCCACGCTCCCTGACTGGTACCGGTACCAGGTGCCGTTCATCGGCGAGTGGCTTGCGCGATTCGATCAGAACAGGCAGCCATAGACTCTCGCGTAATTTTTCCTCGACTTCGGTGAGACGGCTGGCAGATATCCAGCCCTGTAGCACGGCAAGGGTACCACGGGTGCGTGCGGCATCACGCAGGCTGACATAAGGTTCGGCAGCAGTGAGCAGTTGACGGGCACGCAGCATCTGTCGCCAGTTGCTGCTCTGCCAGTTTAAGATCTGGCTCTTCAGCTGTTTGTAATCCTGCTCGAGTTTCTGCCGGCGTTGCTGCAAGTCAGTACGCACGGCATCGGGGTTGTCGTTGAACGTTGCGGGAATAATGACAGGCTGAAAGGCAGCGGCCTGCAGTACACTATCAATTATCGGCGCATCTTCACGTCGGCCGGCAATCACGATGCGCCGCGTATCACCGCTACCAGCAGTATTGATGATAAGGTGGTTTGACAGGGCCAGCACTTCACTCAAGCGCGGCAGGTTTTCAGCGGGTACCGTACCGATACGCATGTCCAGGTGTTCGTGTTTGCACTGTAAGCAGCTGAGGTCGATATCAAGGTCAGCGAAATCTTCCAGTGACTTTTCCAGGTGGTGCAGCTCGCGAAACTCATCTTCGATGAGGTGCAGCTTTTCATCACACGGTGAGCACTGGTCCCATGCCTCGGTCAACCATTGATCGATCTCGATCAGCTGCTCGCGGCGCAAAACAAGTACCGGCGTGTCGTGATATTCCTTCGGCGGTTCGCCGAGCAGGGCTGTCAGGCGGTCCAGGTGTCCCCAGGCACGGCGGATACGGCTGCGAAAAACGGAGCCCGGTATCTCCGGTAGCTCAGAATCCAGCAGCGGACGATTATCGGGAGCAAATGCTTCGAGTTCGGCCAGGACATGGCTGGCGCGGGGCAGGCACTCACGCATGAGCGTGATGGTGACGTGGCGCATATCGTATCCGGCGCGGTTCATGCGGCTTCATCCTGTACAGGATTTAGTGCTTCACTGAGAATGTCGTCACTGATGCAATGTACACGTGCATGCAAGATGGCGTAGATTTCTTTGATCTCACCATGTCGCAATACCAGGTAGGCGAGTACGCTGGTTATTGCCGAGGGACTGCGACGCATCGCACGTTTTGCATATTCTGCAAGATCGTTGCGCATTGCTACCTCGATCATGGTGATCGCTTTCGGCATCTCACCGTGTCGGAGCAGGTTGGATGGAAACTGCCCGATGGCTTCTTCCAGCGTGTCGGCCTGCAGGATCTTTTGCAGTATCGAACGATTCAATAAACGACCGCCATCGATAGACAGGTAGAGGACCTGGCTGGCCTGCAGGTTATAGTTGAAACGATAGCGCAGGCTCCAGACCAGGTTGTGGCGGTCGACAAAACGCCCGATCATGTTGAGCATCTCGGTGTGATCATGGCCTTCGAGTTTTTGTGCCCGGCTGATCAGGTCATTGTAGAACTGCTGGTCGAGCGTGGCATCGAGCAGAAATGGGTCAGGACTTTCTTCGTACTGGCGCAGTGCCTGGGTGGCGATACGTCGATAGCGTGTCTTCTGTAAATGGCGCAATAGTTCGGGAACAGTGTCGGTGTTGATCAGGTCATCGTGGTTGAGGCTGAGAAAGCCGGGCAATATGAACAGGCTGCGTTCGATTTCCTCGTTGGGCAACTGACAGATCTTGCCGCGTACCAGGGCTTTGATATTGAATAACTCGTAGCGGCTGGCCCACTGGGTCAGTAACTGCCGTGCAGCTCCCTCGAGCGGCCGCAACAGGGTGCTGAGTTCATCCAGCCAGGTCTGCATCAGTGCGCGTTCGAATGCTGCGAGGCGGGCAACATCATTGCTGCCTTTAACTTCGTCGAAGCCGGTGCTCCTGGTGAGTTCTTCGGGGGGTAGTTGTGCTATCTGTTTGAGTTTTTCACGCCCTAGCAGGTTAGTGCTCATGATCGCCAGTCGGGTACGAAGATATGCCTGACTAGCCAGCCGATTCATTTCTCGCCTATACCTAGCAGTTCACGGAAAGCTGCTTCCAGCGCTGCTTCTTCATGTGCATCTGCGTCGTCGCGTAAATGGTTGAGACTTTCCTGGTAACGGCGCTCCATCTCAGCGACCGTCTGATTGGCACGCTGATCAGATTTCTCGATAAAGGCGGCGCGCAGTTCAGGAACCCTGGCCTCAAATCGCTCCTGCTTTTGACGTGCTTCAAGCAGCGCTTTCTGTACCTGAGACTCACCGTCTTTCTGTGCGTTCTCAATCAGTTCGCTGGCGGCGCTCTCCGCTGCCAGAAGTAGTTTGAGCGTATCATCCACAGTTTGTAACTCTCTTGCTGAGTTGAATCATGGGTAGTATAAATATCCTTTTTTACTAAAAAAATTCTCAACTAATTAACTTCTCAACTAATTAACTTCGTATTCAGAAATTAAAACTCTCATGTCATTTGTTAATATAAACGAGTAGCACTAAAAAAACTACATTATTAAACTAACAGTTGCATTTGAATCAACGGTTGATATAAATCAATTTCTTAAAATATCAGAGAATACTTAATTGATAATTATCAATGTCAGTGTGTTTGCATTTGGCGGCGACCTCAACTGATCGACACAAGATGCTACTTCGTCGAATATGCTTGAGTATCTGTTGTTAGAGCAGCAGGCTTGGGTGTAAGTTATCTGAAGGGAAAATATTTGACCTTTATCGTATAGTCAAAAGCTTTAAAATCGACTCTCGCAAAGAGCGCAAAGAAAAGCGTTTATTATTTTCTAACCTGAGGGAGGCCAAAGAATGAAAATAAAAATTTTTATTTTTATTTTCGCCTCGGTAATTTCTCGACTTTGTCCCCTCTATAACTGCTCCTGCGTTGCTCTACCACCTACGTCCATGTAGGCGTGCCCTAATGATTCGTTCTACTACTTACATCTATGTAAGCGTCCTCAATTACCATACTACACACCATCCGTGGTGTTATGCGTTGCCCTAATAAGTTACATCCATTTAACGATGCGTTATGAGCGTCTATTGATGGCCGTAGATGCTACTACGTTGAGTAAACTCGATGGTCTGTTGTTTAGTATGCAGCAGACCTACAACTAATTTGGCTGACAGGGAAAGTGCGACCCTGAACGGACATTCGCCAAGTGTAAAGAATTACAACGTAATATCGGCTGGTTTTACACTTCTCCCCTTTGAGACTTGTTGCCGTCCTGTTTATTGCGCTTTACATCTGGCATGGATTTTGCTTTATTTTCTACTACAGTCTTTCGTAGTAATAACGAGTTAATGAATAAAACAAAGGAAAGGGAACATGGCTTTTAAATCAAAACAAGTTTATCTGAATATTGCTTCACTATTTATTATTGGTATCTTTGCTTCGCCGAGCGTAGTTGCTGCGCCTGTTACGGTTAATTACAACAATTTGCATGTTTATGCTTTTGATGACACTGATGAAACACTTTCAAATTATCACGTAACATATGCAGGTACTGGCATACCAGCAACACAAACTCTCAATGCGGTATCAGGAGCTAGTAGTAATACAACAGAAATCAACTACGCTGGTGATGCAGATAGTGCCATATTCTCAACGAATATATTACATAACATCAACAATACTGGAGGGTTAGACGTCGACGAATGCTGTGATCATGCCAAGACGAACCTCATCCAAATGGAGTTTACAGTCAACACAAATTCATCATATTCGATTAGTGGTTTTTATGATATTACAGGGCTTGCTGAATCTAAATTTCTCGTCGGTTTGGCTGACATAACCGACAGCATTTTATTATTCCGTGAAAATTCAGTATCTCGCAATACAGTCGATGAATCACACAATTTAGGTGATGTTACTGATGGTGACTTTGCTAATGAATTAGATGGTTTGCTAACTGGTAACCTGATTGCTGGACATGATTATGTGCTTTCTTTTGATTCATTTATTAACGCTCACGATGGGCTCAATGAATATGAATCTATAGCTAGTGCTAGTGGTAACGTAACTTTATCTATTACAGCAGTTCCACTTCCTGCAGCCGTTTGGTTATTCGGTTCCGGCCTTATCGGTTTAATTGGTGTTGCTAGACGTAAGAAAGCATAACTGTATTAAAAGATAATCAAAGCGGCTCCTTCGGAGACTGTGTGAAAACTAAAATTTCGTAATTTGTTTTCAAAGAAAACCTGCTCTCATGAGCGGGTTTTCTGTTTTTATAGGATAGATTTTTTAGGCAAGCGTCTCCGCTATCTCAATGCCTCCATCAGTGCAGGAACACCTTCCCTGTTCATCATACGTTTTAAGTTATAACTCAAAACGACCAGGCTCATTTCCGATCTGGCGCCATCCATTCCCCAGCAAAGAAAACGTCTAAAGCCCATTATTTGCTTGAGTATCGCAAACGGTCGTTCCACAATGGCCATTCGCTGTCGCATCAATGCGGGATTTTGTTTTAACCGGGCTTCACACCGCTCAAAAGCCTCTTCATTAAAATGTCGACCGACCCATCGTTTATTCGCTTTAGTACACTTAGATTGCAAACTGCAAGTGTCACATCCTTCTCGCGTATACATGTACCGTTTTTCTTTTCGATTTACTGTCTTGTATGTCAGGCGTTCTCCCGCTGGACAGATATAACAGTTCTGATCAGCATCGTAGGTAAAGGCGCTCCTTGGATAACCATTACCCTGGTTACTGTTATTCCGGTTATTGGGTAGCGTGACGCTGATGCCTTCAGCATCACATGCGGCTAATTGTTCACCGTTGGAGTAACCGCCATCGGCCAGAACATCTAACGTCTCTTGATCCAGTTCAGCTTTTGTTCGTTGTGCCATTGGGTAGAGCTGGCGGCGGTCGTCACTCTCATCCGTTACCTCGTGATGAATGATTAAGCCGCTATCAGCATCAACGGCACTCTGTACGTTATAGCCAACCAGCATGCCTTCTCGCCCTGAACGCATGAGTTTGGCATCGGGCTCTGTTATGCAGGCCTGATTACGTCCTCGCTCATCCATCAGTGCTTCGACCTCAATAAGGGCGGTCTTTTTCTGTTGTAACTGTTTCAGGGCTGCTTTAATTGAGGCAGCTTCCAGTTCAATGTGCTGGTCATCATTGTCCGCTTGATCCAGCTGTTGAAGATAGCGATCGATTAAATGATCAATACGTTGTCGCTGTTCAGGCAGCTGCGCCCGCCTTGTCACACTATCTTTACTGGCGGCTGCTTTGAACTTGCTGCCATCGATTGCCACCAGTCGTCCAGTTAACAGATGGGCCTGCCGACAAAACTGAATAAAGGCACGACAGGCACCACGAAGCGCATGGCTGTTATCCTTTCGAAAATCCGCGATTGTTTTGAAATCCGGTGCCAGGCGCTTCATCAGCCACAGCAGTTCCAGATTGCGTTGGCATTCTTTCTCCAACCGGCGACTCGAGCGGGTCTGATTGAGATAGCCGTAGATATAAAGTTTGAGTAGATCACCAGGATGATAAGGCTTGCGTCCGGTTATACAGGTTTCTGCCTTGCTGAAATCCAGTGCTTTTAAGTCCAGTGAGTCCACGAAAGCATCGATCACCCGTACCGGGTGATCTTCATCAACGTAATCATCCAGTGTGTCAGGTAACAGGGTGGATTGTTGTCTTGATTCGCCAGTGATATGTCGCATAAAAAAATACCCGCATCTAGTGATGCGGGTATTTTGACAGCTTTGTTATCGTTTTCACACAGTCTCTTCGGGAGCTGTTTTAGTTTATGCATATGACTGATCTTTGGCATTTAGATATCATTAATGACTAAAACTGTATAGTAATTGCACTAATATTACTGGTAAAAAATAGCCCAAAATATCAATTCGATTTCGACGACATCAGTAATCGGGAACGGGGGTATCAACTGGGGTATCGGTATTATTCGAACTGGTTTATTCTATTTATAATCAATAGGTAATACCTTCAGTGTGGGTGTGGCCCTGGCACCATTTTTAATTCATATACATATTTCATTTATACCGGCAATTGCGGTTATATCTGAACACAATCGAACCGGTCCGGTTAGATCATGAATTACTTCCCTGTAATTCACCCTTCGCGTAACAATATAAACAGAGATATGACCACTTGTAGGAGCGCTTTGTGATGTGCAAGGACGCACAAATACAGCGGTGGTAGGACACCAAAGAGCTGTCAAAGCGCGAATTCTCTTAGGTTGAATTCGCATTATTTCAAAATTAATATTTACTACAAAAATACTGATTCTATAATCAGGTCGAATTTCATCTTTATTTATAGTATTCGACTTTGATTTTAATCAAGATTGTTATTAACAAACTGCATTATTCTCTATCTGTAGTGGTTATATAAATAAACAAAACAACAAAACCGAGGTGCATCATGTCACTTAAGAAAGATTTTGAAGATCTATTAGGCAAGCTTAAAGTACAACGCGAAGAAGCAAAGCTGAAAATACATCTGGCTTCAATGGATGCTAAAGATGAATTCGAAGAGGCAGAAAAAAAATGGGTGCAGGTGAAAGCCAAAGCAGTTGACATAGCTGACGATACTAAAGAAGTTTCTGAAGAATTTATAGCTAAAGCTAAGATAGTTGGTGAGGAACTTAAGGATGCTTACCACGAATTGACGAGCGTCTTTCTAAATAAAGTTGACTCATGTTCGTAGTTAGCGGATAAGTCAATATCAGAATTTTGTTAGTGTTAATAACTTCATCGAAGTTCGGTATCATGCCGAACGGATAAAGAACAAAAGAATCATGGAGATGATTGCGTGATTCAGATTGTTATATATCAATTTATAATCATATGCAGGCAGTTATAGCGATTGCCTGCATATCCACATCTCTGTATCATGCCCGCTGGATATAAAAAGTATAATCTACATGATAAAAAGGAATGTTATGAAAAAAATCTTGGCTGTAATCTTAATGTTGTTCTCTATAAATGCGTCTGCCGGTGCATGGACAGGTAATGTCAACCTCTTTTTAGGCGAAAAAAAATTAGATAAAGATGATTGGGATCCAGCAGATAAACAGGCAGAAGCTGGTCTGTTAGTAGACTTCAGACCCGCTGAGTGGCCAGTCAATATCGCAATAGACTTATTAGCTTCTGAAGATAAAGTAACGATATTAGGCATTAAAGTTAAGGCCACTACTACTGAAGTTGATCTTGGTATACGTAAAATCTGGGAACTGTCAGGTAGCTCTATAAGACCATACATCGGTGGCGGTGTTGCTTTTATTAATGCTGAGATTGAAGAACGATCCACTAATATATCGGTCGATGATAGCGGCACAGGGTACTGGCTTAACGGTGGTGTTTACTGGACATTTAGTGAAAGCTTTAACCTGGGCTTAGAGCTACGTTACTCAAAGGCTGATGTTACGTTTTTAGGCTCAGATGTTAAGGCAGGTGGAACTCACGCGGGTGTAATTCTTGGTTATCACTGGTAATAGAACGTAGTAATACTATCGTATATTTTTTTTCTACATATAAGCGGCAGTCACATGACTGCCGTTTTATATTTCCATAATATAATTTTCACGAACCACCGCAATCGCTCATAGCTGTGAATGCATAAGCCTGTTTCCCGAGTAGTGACCCTGAGTAATAACATAGCTAAACAGTCGTTGCCTGTCTCGTATTGTTATTTTTTTTGTAACAGTTTTATAACCTCAGCGTCACCAAATCTTCATATTTTTTCCTAATAATTGCCCGCAATGTAAAACGTTCATCCTCGAGTGTTTTACAGAAATTCATTTAATTGGGCTAAGAGGAATCATCATGATCAAAAAAACAATACTAGCAACAGCAATAAGTGCAGCTGTACTCATTTCTGGTTTAGCAAGTGCAGACAGATATGAACAAAACCACCGTTTTAATTTTAAAGAGATTGACTCATCTGCAGATGCCGCCGACTGGGATACTGCTGCTCCCTGGAAGTTACCGAAGGGATATACTCAGAAAGTAGTTTCAAATGAAACGGATCTGAATATCTATGATGGCGGTCGCGACGACTGGCCTGATATGAACACGGTCAATGAAACTGGTCCTATGGCAGGGCGTTATCTTTATCGCACACATGAACTGCGTTTCCCCGCCAACCAGCCAGTCGGTGGCGCTTTATCAGTCGTCGACCTGAAAACTGGAGAAACTAAATTATTAGCTAGTGATGCTTCCTGGGATGCAGTTGACGGTATCCGCTGGACTGCATGGGGTACGATTTTGTTTGGTGAGGAGACCGCTGGTGGTCGCCTGTTCGAAGTCCAGCTCAATGACGATCTGACCAGTGTTGCTACGGTCACTGAACGTGGTGCTGCAGGTCATATGGCGCATGAAGGTATCGACCTGGACAAAGACGGTAATGTTTACGTGGTAGATGAGCATCGTGGTCAGACTGTAGGTTGTGATATCGGCACACCATGCGGCGGCGGTGTTTATAAATTTGTACCAGACACATACGGTGATCTTTCTAGCGGCGCTTTATATGCGCTTAAAGTGACCGGTATCGATGGTACTGGCCATGGCGAGTGGGTAGGGCCGATTGATCCTGACAATGTACGCGAGTCAGGTACAACTGCCGGTGCGACCAGCTACCAGCGTCCTGAAGATCTTGAAGTGATCGGCAATAAATTATTCGTCGCTGTTACCGAAGGTCCGGTTGCCCAGGGTGTCGGCAAACAAGTGTATGATTCACGTGTACTCTCTGTTGATCTAGATAGCATGGAAGTCGCCAACTTCGTTAAACCAGGCCTTAATGTTGCTGTAGAGATCGGATCACCAGGCAATGCTGATTATGAGACAGGTTTTGATAATGTCGATAATCTTGCCGAAGCACCTAACGGTGACCTGGTAATGATCGAGGACAACATACCCTCCGATATCTGGTTTGCCAGCAGCAGAACAAATGGTTTTGGCGCCTCGGTTAAAGTGAAACATTTTGCTTCATTGACCGATGCAGGAGCAGAAGGTACCGGTATTTACTTCAGCCCGCTAGACGCAGATACATTGTATGTCAACATTCAGCACTCCGCTGCAGAAGATGGCGATGGTACATGGGCACTCAGCAGAAAACGCGGATATAAGCACTAAATAAAATTTAGTGTAGTAAAAAAAGGCAGCCTTCTGGCTGCCTTTTTTTATTTAAGCTTAAATCAGGTATATGAGAGCATACGGTCTTGTGATATGAAATATAAAATATTTTATCGTGTGATTTCAGATTCACTCAAAACTATGTATACTGCCCGGCGTGTTCGAAACGCCACGTAACACAGTGCAACGCATATCCTCAAGTTCCTCCTGTTTGAGAAAGCTGCCAAAGCCTGGTAGTGATTTATTGTTGATTTTGAAAAGCTGAGGTCAGTCTATTCTGAGCCGACCTATCCCGATGTATATAAATAAAGTGAGAGACAAATGAATAAAGAAACAGAACATACTGTGCAAGCAACAAGCCAGCAGGATTTAACCGCCAATCCAGCCCCGCTTGGTCTGATGGGTTTTGGCATGACTACAGTACTTTTAAATTTTCACAATGCTGGGTTTTTTGAACTGAGCTCCATGATATTGGCGATGGGATTCTTTTATGGAGGGTTCGCCCAAATTATTGCAGGTCTCATGGAATGGAAAAAAGGAAATACATTTGCGACAACAGCGTTTACCTCGTATGGTTTTTTCTGGCTATCACTGGTCTTGCTGGTTGTCATGCCAAAAATGGGCCTGGTTGAATCACCTGAGCAATCAGCGATGGTCGCCTATCTGATAATGTGGGGTATTTTTACTGGCGTTTTATTTATTGCCACGCTCAGATTAAGCCGTGCCTTGCAAGTCGTGTTTGCCTCTTTAACAGTACTGTTCTTTTTATTGGCGATCGGAGATTACACCAATAGCAGTACTATAAAAATCATTGCAGGTTACGAAGGAATCTTTTGCGGATTTGCTGCGATCTATACCGGCTTAGCGCAAGTGCTCAACGAAGTTTATGGCAAAGTTGTCGCACCTATCGGGCCGGTAAAGAATTAAACAACCAGGTGAGTTAATGAGCCATCAGGCGTTGCTTAATCCCTGCAACGCCTGACGCACACATTGCCTGCCGCGCATCAGAACCATTTCCTGCCAGTCGGCAGTGCCCGGATAAAAAACTTGGCGTATAGCCTGTTTGACCTGTTGTGTTTGTGTGCTGTTCCAGTCGACGTCGTCACGATGTAAAAAATGATCGTGCCTTAATACTTCGAACATTTCATCGATACTGTAAGTGCCAAATTCCAGGGTGACGTAACAGACCCGATCTGCCAGCTGCTGATGCCAGAGATAGTCGATCAGTCCGATTTTGGGTACCGAGCTAGAACTGCCCAGTGCCGGCTCGGTGACACTGTCACCATACCATTGCCTGGCAAGTTTGACGCCAG
>CAWBXM010000042.1:0-15202 GCA_963792545.1 uncultured Gammaproteobacteria bacterium
CTACCGTACATAGTATTGTTAACATAAAATAATGTTATTGTAGCATCCGGATCAGCTTCAACACCGGTAGGCAGTTTGGTACGGTCTACCCAGTCAAGAAAGGCCGTGTTCAAATCAGCAGCAGCATCTGCAATATCAACATTGGCGATTAACAGACCATCGGTTTTTCTCTTACACTTCTTCAGTTTCTTGCGAGATAAACCGTCACAGGGATCAGTAGCCGTATTTTTCATATCATTGAAAATATTCCACATACGCTTAGCGGGAGACAGATCACCAATCTGGCTGATGGCATATGCTCTGTGCTCTGCATTACCTACAGGATCACAGTTAGCATCGTCGAAACCACCTTCACAAAATGCAGCTTTTTCCCATTGCGGCAGTGTCCAGCCATTAGGCCCAGCCGTTTTCAGTGCATTCTCTGCAACCTGTACACGAGGTGGATGAATCCGCCAGCCCCATGTATATATCAGGTTAAAGTACTTACCCTTATTTTGCTTGATCTTAACGGTGTACTCAGTACCTTCATCAAGCATCGGGAAGTAGCTCATATCCATAGATACATGGAATGGACCACGCATATCTGCGCCTGTCATAGGGTTAACTATGCGATTAAAGTTCATATTCATGGGTGAGAAATCTTCCAGCCCACGATTCAGAATTTTAACATTATAAGTCACCGTATAAGGCACTTCCTGTACAGCAGACGGGTCGATAAAACCAGTATCGGATTCGATGTGCTGGTTGAAATAGATCATGTTAACGTCAACATTACCACCAACTAGTACACCGTCTGCATCATATATAGGCTCAACTTTTTTAACTTTTTTGGGACCGTTGTAATGCAGCATAGGAAACCCATCATAAGCACGACCAACCGGATTACCTTCGAGGATATCGATACCTCGTTGCACCAGGGCTGGATCAAAACGACCATGTTTTGCTTCATCTCTGAGGGTATCGATAATTCTATCGAGATCATCTTCAGGATTTGTTTTATCAATTGCCTTGGTTAGTACCGGACCATCGTGCAGGTTATAAGGGTTATCAGGCGTTGACGGCAGTGTATTCGGCATTTCGCGATCACTAAGATCGCGCGCGTTTTCATACACTGTCATCAGGAAGTTACTACCCGGTGGTTCCTCGTTCGGATCCTGAGCAGGGTGTTGACCTTCTGGTGTTGTAACAAACGTTGTTACCCCATCGGCTGATAAAGTTTGCATGGATGGGCCGGGATGTGGCTGAGCACAAGGATGCCCAAAGTAGCCTTCAACTGGCATACCCATTACATTCGACAAGAACGGATCCGGTGTTAGTACACAGCCTGTTGCCTGTACCGTATTGGCAACACTCATGCCTCCGGCCAGCAGGCTAACTGCAACGACAGCGCGTCCTTTTGTTATAAACGTTTTACATTTCATTCTATTTATTTCCTCCTCCTTTATATGCTTTCTAGCAACACATGAAGGAATTAGTCTATTCATTAAATGCATCATTAGATTACACACTGTGCATGTCTATCAGGAATGGTTTATGATCCTTACCTATGCTTAGTCGAGCAATCGCCTCAGCAATATATAAAGGATGCAGGCGACTAGGTTTATTCAACCAGCGTCCTGTTTTCTCATTACCTATCCATGAAAGAGCATTCAGAGTACCTCGTGCATTGAATGCACTCAGGATCTCGCGTATATCCTCTGGTTTGCCAGTAATAAATTGCCAGTTTGCACCATGCTTTTCGGCCAGTTTTTTAAGATCTTCTGGTGAATCCTTTTCAGGCCTGGTGGTAACCGTGTACATAAATACATCTTTACCCAGGCGATCCTTCAGCATGTCCTGAACTTTCACTAAATTATCGAGGATAGGATAGTATTGCTCACTCTTTACCGAGGTAAAGCTAACCAGTACCAATTTGTCATTAACCATTTCCTCGTAAAACCATGATTTACGTTTAAACTGGTCTTCAACAACAACCTGTGGAAAACGTGACGCAGTAGGTCCACCCTTGGCTCTTGGGCAGGACTTAAATGCAGGATTATCTGTTTTGGCCGTGGGCGCTGTTGCTGCTATCGCTGCCGCAGGAGCCACCATAGCTGCCGAAGTTAAAAACGTTCTTCTGCTGGTCTTTTTCATTGTGCGCCCCCTGTAAACTCACTTATATTTTTGTTAGTAAATATCGTATTCATTATCTACGGCCTCCATCATCATCATGTCACGCCCACGCCCACGTCCTTTTCCTTTATCATGTCCATTGCCATGTCCATTACCGTGATCATCATGACCATGTCCATGACCATGTCCATGACCACCGTGATGGGTGTCATTCGGTACAATATCCCAACGTAACATCATGGCGTTATCTTCGTGCACATTGTTGTGACAGTGAATAATAAAGCGACCGAGGAAATCATCGAAACGATAGAACACTTTCGCAACATCATTAGGACCTAATACTGCCACGTCTTTACGTGATTTCAGTACCCCGGTTGGTGGCTTGCCGTTCCATTCGAGCACCTGAAACTCTTCGAAGTGGACATGCACCGGGTGCGCCCAGGAACTACCTGCATTACGGAAAGTCCAGATTTCAGCAGTACCCTGTTGTGGTGCTGCTGATATTTTGGTGGGATCCATAAATTCGCCATTGACTGTCCACAGACCCATATCATGGTCGAATATCCACTCGCGCTCAGCAACAACTTCATCCAGATTAATCTCTGGTAATTCACGCAAAAAGTCAGGAACACGACTGTTATCAGGACCTTCAAGTGGCTTGGTTACACGGAACTGCATGACAGGCATAGCGTCGGCATCACTTAGCAGACGACCGGAAGGACCCTGACCATTAACCTGTTCCATTATGTTAATGAATTCGACAGTATCGCCCATGTTATATTTTGAAAAGTCGATAATCACATCATGGCGATTAGCAGGGCCAATAACAAACGTGTCAACTTCAACAGGGCCTTCCAGTAGATTACCGTCGGTAGAAATAACGGTCATTTTGCTGGAGTCACTCATTTTAATTTCATACAGGCGTGAAGGGCCACCATCATAAACGCGGAAACGATATTTACGCGGCTCTACTTCAAAATAAGGTGTCACTTTACGGTTAACCGTAATCAAATCACCCAGATGACCATCGGTATCAAATACGTTGTAAGTCGGGTTGCCCTGCTCATCAAAACGTACATCGTGCAAGATCAGTGAAATATCATACTTGCCATAAGTACCTGGCAGACGTAATGCATTTGGATTAGGATCATTTTCATCACCTGAATCTAATTCATCATAAAAAGTTGCCATCGCTGATAAACCGGCGTAAACATTGGTCGCGGTAAAATCCAGCATATGATCGTGATACCATAGACTACCCAACGCTTCACGAGAGTCATTACGCGCGTACATCATGGCGTGGTGATGATCCCAGAACTGACCTGGTCCAGTAAAATCTTCAGGATAACCGTCACTTTCCGATGCTGTATGAGCATTGTGCAAATGGATAGTGCTATATGGGATACCGATTGGCATCAAGGCATCTGCAGTGGAGGGTAAATCGTTATAACGGCGAATGAATACCGGCTCGCCATAACGCGCAACCAATGTTTCACCCGGTGTTGCTCCGTTAAACATCCAGGCCAATGAGCCAACACCCATGTCACCACCAGAGTAAGGATTTAGAGCAGACAGATCAGGGTGGTATTCCCACAAACCTTCTGTCAGATGCTGTACATAGTGTTTTACCGGTTTGAACTCGTCAAAACGCTGATGACGATTAGGATCAGGTGGTGGGTTAAGCGTAGCAGGATCAACTTCCTGCATTGCCGGTGGAATATACAGTGGCTGTGAGTAATGGCTGACAGGTGGACTGTCTGGTTCTGTTACTTTATTTCTAATTCCTTGAGCCTGGCAGAGTTGTGCATGAGCTACACCTGGAATTGCTGCGCCACCAAATATTGCGGGGACTGTTGCAACAGCTGCCGCACCCGCCTTTAATACGTCTCTTCTTTTGGTCATAAATATTCCTCATTTTTATTAATGAAGTACTGGCGTACCATCAATAGTTCACCTCTCCTGATGGCGCACTAATACTACAAAGCTGTTTTTAAGAGTCATCTCAAAATCAGCAAGTTACCCTTTGTGTAGTAGTTTTTTTACTTTTGAAACATCATTCAAACGTTTTTAAATATTTGAACTTATAATGAGAGGGGCGCGAGCGGCTTTTTATTCCATCGAAGTTTGATTTAATCCACATATCCTGATGTTCTGGCTAGATTGTATGTGAAACCCATATAGAGAGTAAGTGTGTTATATCACACACTATTAAATTCTTAACAAATAAAAATATAGTCCTTAACAGACTGTGACTAAATTTGAATTAAAAAAAGTTTTAGAATAAAAATTATTCGACATAAATCGTAAGCTGCAGCATGGAAGCGAACCAAAATATACTAATATACTAATAAGCTAAATTAAATAATATAAAATTTATTGATTTATATATTTTATCCAGATGGGCTATAATTTATTAGATTGAATATATAAGCAGATGGACACACACTGCGAGTGAAACAACTATGGATATGAAATACAGACACACCAGTTTGAAACCGCAAGCTGACCCTGCAATATTAGAAGTTCTTAAAACAGGAAAACAGCAACACATGGCCAAAGGCGCGCGCCTATCAAATGAGTCAGATCACCTCCATAGTTTCATCTGGTTACTCAAGGGCTCGATACGAGTTTTTAAAAGTTCAGCACACGGACGAGAAATTACACTGTACCGAATCAACCAGGGTGAACCATGTGCACTTAATGTACGCCGTCTTTTACTTGGCGAAACATATTCTGCTGAAGCCATTACTGAAGCAGAGACAACCATTCTGACATTAACCGATGCGCAATTTCATAGCGCGATAGATTGCTCAAAGGCGTTTCGTTATTATATTCTTACTTTTCTGTCTCAGCGCATAGGGGACATAATCGACCTTGTTTCTGAAGCCGCCTTTGAACAACTTGAATTTCGCCTGGCTCGCCTTTTATGTCAGTCATTTGAACGTTCAAACGGACACACCATCACCTCCACTCACGAACAGTTGGCCAATGAGCTAGGAACTAGCCGGGAAGTGGTTAGCCGAATACTTAAAGTACTTGAATACCAGAAATGCATCAAATTAGCACGCGGGAAAATTGATCTGGTATCCAGTGAAGGTTTGAACTGGCTTAATCCATAGAACACCTTATACTGAGCTACTACAGTAAAACTCTATATCCTCTGCGCCTCGGCAACTGCTCCTGCGTTACTCTATTTACGGGCGCCCTGCCCTAATCTATGGTAAAAAATTTTTGTTGTTGTTTTCGAACTAGCATTTTTGACCAGACCTGCCAGTTAAAAAAAAACATTGAAAGCCAGCTTCCTTCGAAGCTGGAGATATAAAACCTATCAAAATTTGTGACGGTATCGACATTTCTACACTTCTGTCGTAGACGCTTGCACCATTTACCCTATACTGCAAACAACCTTAACGGTTCTTAAATGCGCCTAAATATCTCGGGCCTCTTTCCGGCCAGAGTTTGACTCCAACTTTTTGACTTGTTCGACCACATGGCTTTAGGAGGTCTTATGCTATTTTCTGATATTTATCTAATAGTGCCGAATCCGTTTGTTTCCGGCCTTATATGGTTCTTTATAATTTCTGCGATGATGTATTTTGCGCGACTACCCGCGCAAAAATATATCCTGGCATTTAGCGAGGTCCTCCATAACGCACTGCGGCTGGCTGCGAATTCTGTTAACTCTGCCGATTTACGTCTACAGGCGCGCAACCGTGAAGTACTGCTCGAAGCCGGCCGTGAAGCGACCGAACGGATGATCGAACGTGAGTTTGAGCGTGTCGAAAATGCCGTCGCCGACGACCTGTCACAATACCCTGCTCTGCAACGCAAGCTGAGCGAACAAGTGACTCGCATCGATGAAGACTACAGGCAGAGCACCGAACTACCGCCAACGCCACCGGACTGGTGCAAGGTGGTTGAATCGGTTGCCTCTATCGACAGCAACGGCGATGCCATGGTGGCACATATTTTAAAAGATATTCACAGATCGATGATCAAGGCACAAAACAGTGCTATCAAAGAACATCGCCACGCCTGCACGCAACGCCATAGAATATTAAAACGCATGATGCCGCACTGGCGCTCAGTCAAACATGTGCTGGGCGAAGTAGACCGTAACATCGCCAGCATCCTGGAACGTGCCACCAAGATCGGCCGTTATATGCACGATTACGAAGAGATCATTAAAGGCAGTGATCGCGCCACACGCGTACTGTCATCATCCGCGTTGAGCCAGTTTTTTGTATCGGCGTTTGTATTAAGTATTGCTATCGGCGGCGCCATGGTTAATTTCACCCTGATCGCACGGCCGATGGCTGAAATGGTCGGTGGCCAGAATTTCATCGGCGGTTTTAAAGTCTCGGAAATTTCTGCAATGGTGATTATCCTTGTGGAAATTTCGATGGGACTGTTTCTCATGGAGTCACTACGTATCACCCGTCTATTTCCGGTGATTGGCGCACTCAATGACAAGCTCCGTGTGCGCATGATATGGATCACATTCGGTTTTTTGTTTGCGCTTGCCAGTGTTGAAGCCGGGCTCGCCTTTATGCGCGAGATCCTGATGCAGGATGAACTGGCTACAAGTGCCATGCTGCGTGGTGATGGCACAGATATTATGGCAAGCACCAGCTTTGCCTGGATTACTATGGCAGCCCAGATGGGCATGGGATTCATCTTGCCATTTGCGCTGGTATTCGTTGCTATACCACTTGAAACCTTTGTTTCCTCCAGCCGTACTGTCATCGGTATCATGGCTTCTGCTGTGCTACGTACACTTGCATTTGTACTACGCTTGCTGGGAAATATTGCACGTTACAGTGGCAAGATGCTGAGCAATCTCTATGACCTGACAATCTTTGGACAGTTGTGGCTGGAGAATATCATCACGAAAAAACAGGCGGTTTACAAAACCCTTACGGCCGCCGGTTCACACTCAAAAAACTCGACTTATCAGGAGGCGACATGAAACGTTTAATACTAAGCACCTTAACTTCCGGCATGCTCTTACTGCAGGGAGTTTTAGTTTCCGGGTGTGCTGACACTGGTCCCACAAACAGCGGCGTCTATCTGTTACTGGACACTTCAGGCACCTATACCAAAGAGCTGGACAATGCACAAAAACTGATAAATGCGCTACTGGTAAAACTGGAGCCCAGTGATTCATTCGCAGTGGCGCGTATCGATACTGGCAGTTTCAGCGAGAAAGATATCATCACCAGGGTAACGTTTAATGATCGGCCCAGCGAGACTAACAAACAGAAACGTCATTTCCGTGATGACATGGATCAGTTTGTTAAAGACGTTAAGCCTTCCAGGTACACTGATATAAGCGGCGGTCTATTGCAGGCAGTTGAATACCTGAACGAGAAAGGTACTGGCAAAAAAACTATCCTGATCTATTCAGACATGAAAGAAGAACTGCCGAAAGGTTACGTGCGAGACATTCCATTCCAGCTACAGGGTTTTGATATCATCGCACTGAACGTGACCAAACTGCGCAGTGATAATGTTGACCCACGTGAATACATGGACAGACTCGAACAGTGGCAACAACGTGTCGAACAAGGTGGTGGTAGCTGGCGTGTTATTAATGACATGGAAAAACTGGACGCTATAGTTAAGAGCTGATACTCACTACTCCCTGTCTACATCTTGTAGGCAGGGTCCCCACTTTAATAAAGAATAACCAAAACGAAGGCAAACTGTTAATTAATTCATTTGAGCTCAGACTTGAAAAAAAACCTAATGGCTTCAAATTTACGATCTGACCTGACAATATATTGATGAATTTCATATCTCCAGCCTCTTTAAACCGACCTTCAATATTTTTTATTTCAATGAACAATTTCGGCGGCGGATTCAACTGGTCGACGCAACACTTTAATTTTCTGGTAGGAGATATTATTTAATGAACTGAAAGTTCTCAGGGAAACAGTTATCAATCAAATCCGATTAGTCAGCTAACTCTGCATACGTTTCTGCAAACGCTGCAATCGCTATATCCAGATCCTGTTTAGTGTGCGCAGCTGATATCTGTGTACGTATCCTTGCCTTATCTCTAGCGACTACCGGAAAGAAGAAGCCAATTGCATAGACACCACGTTCGAGTAATCTTTGTGACATTTTTTGCGCTAGCATGGCATCGCCCAGCATAACCGGTACGATAGGATGATCACCCTCATCTAGCTCAAACCCTGCCGCCTGCATGCCTTTTCGAAAATAGTGCGTATTTTCTTCCAGGTGATCACGTAATTGTGTCGAATTAGATAACATGTCTAAAACCTTAATACTTGCTGCACAGATTGCCGGTGCCACGGTATTTGAAAATAGATATGGCCGTGAACGTTGACGTAACATATCAATGATTTCCTGGCGACCAGAGGTGTAACCACCAGAAGCTCCTCCCAACGCCTTACCGAAAGTTCCGGTAATGATATCGACTCGATCCATGACGCCACAGTACTCATGAATACCACGGCCTGTTTTGCCCATAAAACCAACAGCATGACAATCATCATGATGCACCATAGCATCATACCTATCTGCAAGGTCACATATCTTATCCAGTTGGGCAATCGTACCGTCCATCGAAAAAACGCCATCTGTGGTGATTAGAATGCGACGCGCCCCTGCATCCTTCGCCTCTATCAACTTTGCTTCAAGGTCCTCCATATTATTATTTCTATATCGATATCGCGCTGCCTTACACAGACGTACACCATCAATAATCGAAGCATGATTTAATTCATCAGAGATAACCGCGTCATCTTTTGTCAGGATAGTTTCAAACAAACCTGTATTGGCATCAAAACATGCAGCGTAGAGAATAGTATCTTCCATTCCCAGAAATTCACTTACCTTAGCCTCAAGTGTTTTATGAATAGTCTGTGTACCACAGATAAATCTGACAGAAGAAAGCCCGAATCCCCAGTCATCATAACTATCTTTGGCTGCCTTAATAACATCTGGATTATTTGCCAGACCGAGATAATTATTGGCGCACATATTGATAACTTCGCTACCATCCTTCAAGGTAATATCATTTTTTTGAGGTGAGGCGATCACACGTTCCGTTTTCCATAACCCTGCTTCTCTGATTTCACTCAAGTCACTGGAAAAACTTTCTTTTACACTTTTAAAACTCATAATAATGATTCACTCATTGCAGAACACCAGGCATGTAAACACGTTTATGCTACACCTTATATATCGATGAAAAATTTCAGGGACGGACGAGACCTGTCTCGATCGATAAAAATTTTCTATCATTTATCTTATTTATCCAGCCAGTTGAGGATAACTTTTCCGGATTGTCCTGAACGCATCACATCAAAGCCTTTTTGAAAATCCGTATAATGAAAATGATGGGTAATAATTTTTTCCAGTGGAAGGCCACTCTGTACCATCATCGTACCTTTATACCAGGTTTCAAAAATCTCACGCCCATAGATTCCTTTAATAAATAGCCCTTTAAAGACAACCTGGTTCCAGTCGATACCGGTACCATCAGGCATGATAGCCAGCATCGCAATACTGCCACCGTTAATCATCTTACTCAGCATATCTTTAAATGCATGTGGTGAACCAGACATCTCTAGCCCTACATCAAAACCTTCAAAAATCCCCAGCTCACACATAAATTCTTCGGTGATTGGGCCATCATTTACATTTAGCGGAATAGCTTTAGGAACAATCTCTTTAACCAGATCCAGTCGATACTGATTCAGATCGGTAATTACGATATTACGTGCGCCACAATGTGCAGCAACCATTGCTGACATGATACCGATCGGACCGGCACCGGTAATCAATACATCTTCACCAACCATATTAAATGACAATGCGGCATGGACCGCATTACCAAAGGGATCAAAACAGGCAAGAAGGTCCGTCGACATAGCGCGACTGGGTTTGTATACATTCTTCGACGGGATAGCCAGGTATTCTGCAAAAGCACCGCTACGATTGACACCCACACCAATAGTGTTCGGACAGAGGTGACGTCGACCCGCCAGACAATTCCGGCAACGCTCACAGACAATATGGCCTTCGCCTGAAACGATATCACCGATCGACAACCCGGTAACATTGGATCCCATCTCAACGATCTCACCAGCAAACTCATGACCGACGACCATTGGTACAGGTATCGTTTTCTGCGACCAATCATCCCAGTTATAGATATGAATATCGGTACCACAGATAGCCGTTTTATGAATTTTTATCAGTACGTCATTATTACCGGTTTCCGGTACAGGCACATCCTCCAGCCAGATACCCTCCTTAGCCTGACTTTTTACCAGCGCTTTCATCGTTGACATAGTATCACCACAATATTTAAAGATAGTTAAGCATAGCAAACTGTATGCGATGTAATACCTATGACCCAGTATTAATTAACCTAAGTTGATATCAGTCAAGAATTAAGACAAGCTCAACCGATTTTAAATATACAATATTTGGGGTCAGAGTAAAAACTCATGAAAGTCTGTTCAGGGTAGCACTTTCCCTATCAGCCAAATTAGTTGTAGGTCTGCTTCATACTAAACAACAGACCATCGAGCTTACTCAGCGTAGTAGCATCTGCGGCCATGAGCGGACTGCCAACGTTAACATAAACTGACCGCGTTTTTACACCGCTGAACTTGCGGTCACTATGTAATTAATTACCAAAACTAATAAAGGTTAAAACACCGCAAAAGTTAAGCGGGTGATGTTTTTGTTAGCTTTAAATATCAAATTGCGCCTTAACTATCCGTTTTATTACTATTTGCTTTTACCTGATACAAGAATTCTTCTAGCCTATTGTCAGCATCAAATAAATGCACTTGCAACCAGTTTCTCAAAAATTGCATGTAATCCTTGCCGAATGGGGTGTTGTGATGGCCTAATTTGCTTTTTAAAATAAACAGTTGCTCCAGCAAATCGGCATGTTCTTTTTTATGATCGATAATCTCTGGATATTCATAGGCTTCCATAATTGCTTCTTCATTCTTGAAATGCTCTTCTGATAATGCGACAAATTCACTAAAATAGTTATATGCTTGATTCGCTGAATTACCTTTCGATATACAATTATCTAAGGCGTCAAGCAAATCGATTAATTGCTGATGCTCTTTTTCTAGCAATGGATGCATGACTGTATTCCTATTATTAATTTACGTGCAATCATGTTAGTTTAAGTGCCAATTTTATTGAAGCCAACAGTTACTATACTGACATGTCGGTCCGTATCCGTATAGTATATATCCGTAACATTTAATACTTAAATGTAAATCATCGTTTCTACTATAAATTACATAATGCTTGTCTCATTATCAATTTAAGAAAATCGAGACGGCTCAACTTACAAAGAAAATACTATCTAAACGGCTGTTATGGGTCGACAATGCCATGTCAGCTCAATATCTCAATCGCGAATATGCTGCCGAAAGTGCAAGTTCAAAAACAACATAAAAAACATTTCACCATACGATAAAGTTCGAATTTTCTCCTTCAAATGATTTTTACGGAGGACTACTATCCATGTTTACATTATCCTCACATTAAAAAAGACGCCTGCGTAAACAGGCGTCTTTCATCAAGTAACATCACTCCAGTACAGCTTTAACTAGCCTGCTGAATCCTTTCGACTGGCACAAATACAAGCTCAGAACCCTCGACCTCAACATTGATTTCATCTCCAGGCATGTACTCACCTTTCAATAGCATCTGCGCTAACGGATTTTCCAGGTATTGCTGAATCGCCCGCTTCAATGGTCGTGCACCATAGACCGGATCAAACCCTGCTTCACCCAACATATCGATGGCTGCATCCGAGATCTGGAAACTGAAATCCTGTTCCTGCAGACGTGCGCTAAGGTGCTGTAGCTGAATTTTGGCAATCTCACGAATCTGCTCTTTTGCCAGTGGGTGGAATACCACTGTTTCATCAACACGGTTAATAAACTCAGGTCTAAAGTGTTGCGATACGATTTCCATAACCATTTTTTTAAGACCATCATAATCATTTTTTGATGACATCTCCTGGATCTGTTGAGAACCCAGATTGGAGGTCATGATGATAACCGTGTTTTTAAAATCAACGGTGCGACCCTGACTGTCAGTCAGGCGACCATCATCCAGTACCTGCAGCAGGATGTTAAACACATCGGGATGTGCTTTCTCTATCTCATCCAGCAGGATAACAGAATAAGGTTTGCGCCTTACCGCTTCGGTTAGATGTCCACCTTCTTCATAACCGACGTAACCCGGTGGCGCACCTACTAATCTTGATACCGAATGTTTTTCCATGTACTCGGACATGTCTAAACGGATCATCGCGTCAGGACTGTCAAACATAAAGTTTGCCAGCGCTTTGGTTAATTCGGTTTTACCCACACCGGTTGGGCCAAAAAACATGAATGAACCATTAGGTTTACTCGGGTCAGACAGGCCGGCGCGTGAACGGCGAATCGCATTTGCAACTGCAGTCACAGCCTCTTTCTGACCGACAACTTGTCTGCCTATCTCCTCTTCCATGCGCAATAATTTACCTTGCTCGCCTTCCATCATTTTGCTGACAGGGATACCTGTCCAGCGCGAGACTATCTCGGCAATCTCTTCACCATTAACTTTATGACGTAATAATTGTGATTGATTATCACGCCCAAGTTCGGCTTCTGCCACTTGTGCAATCTTCGCTTCCAGCGCTGGAATCTGCCCGTATTGCAGTTCAGACATACGTGCCAGGTCACCCGAACGGTGAGCTACTTCCAGTTCCAGCTTAGCGGCTTCAAGCTCTTCTTTTAGATTAGATGAACCTTGAACCAGCAATTTTTCAGCCGTCCATTGTTCTTCGAAATCACTGTATTCTTTCTCCAGACTCTCCAGTTCCTGCTCGAGATTTTCGAGACGCTGCTTAGTGGCTTTATCTGTATCTTTTTTCAGTGCTTCGCGTTCGATCTTTAGCTGCACGATGCGTCTATCCAGACGATCCATTACTTCTGGTTTGGAGTCCAGTTCCATACGGATACGACTAGCGGCTTCATCGATCAGGTCGATGGCTTTATCCGGCAGTTGACGATCACTGATATAACGATGCGACAATTCCGCAGCAGCGACGATAGCAGGGTCAGTTATCTCAACACCGTGATGGATCTCATAACGTTCTTTTAATCCACGCAGGATCGCCACGGTATCTTCAACAGTGGGCTCATCTACCTGTACTTTCTGGAAACGACGTTCCAGGGCTGCATCTTTCTCGATGTATTGACGGTATTCATCCAGGGTCGTTGCACCGACACAGTGCAATTCACCGCGTGCCAGCGCAGGCTTTAACATATTGCCTGCGTCCATCGCGCCTTCGCCTTTGCCAGCGCCGACCATGGTATGTAATTCATCGATAAACAGGATCACCTGCCCTTCCTGATGCGACAGATCTTTTAATACCGATTTCAAACGTTCTTCAAACTCACCACGGAATTTTGCACCCGCGATCAGAGTTCCCATATCCAGTGAAAGAATACGTTTGCTCTTTAGTCCTTCGGGCACTTCACCATTAAGGATACGTTGTGCCAGTCCCTCGATGATGGCAGTTTTACCAACACCGGGCTCACCGATTAATACCGGGTTATTTTTAGTACGGCGCTGCAGTACCTGGATGGTGCGACGGATTTCTTCATCGCGGCCAATTACAGGGTCAAGTTTGCCCTGTGCAGCAAGCGCACTTAAATCGATAGTAAATTTTTCCAGTGCCTGACGATTTTCTTCGGCGTTAGGATCGTCTACTGTCTCACCGCCACGTACATTTTCGATAGCCTGTTCGATCTGTTTTTTATCTGCGCCGGCGTCTTTTAACACTTCGCTGGCAGGCGTTTTAGCATCGACCAGTGCCAGTAGAAATAACTCGCTGGAGATGAACTGGTCATTGCGTTGCTGCGCAAGTTTGTCGGTCTGATTCAAGATACGGATAACTTCATTGGACAACTGCACATCACCCTGATTTCCCTGCACCTGTGGCAGACGCGAAATAGCTTCCTGTGTCTTCATTTTCACCACAGGCAGATTGACACCCGTGCTGGATAATATTTGGCTGACAGTACTTGAGTCCTGCTCAAGCAACGCCATCAAAATATGCGCGGCTTCGATAAACTGGTTATCATGCCCGATTGCTAAAGACTGCGCATCTGACAACGCTGTTTGAAAGCGTGTTGTTAGCTTGTCTGTTCTCATAATTTTGCTCTTTTTTAAAAATTCAATTAACTAAAATATAAGGACATAATCACTGCTTTCAAGCTTTAACTTAGAGATACAGGCAAAGCTTGAAGCTTAATTGACATATATCAACAAAGCCGCTTAAAAGCGGCCTCTATTTGACAAACTACCCGTTGAACTTTCATCGAAATCAGTCCATTGAAGATTTTGACAACCATATCAAGCTTGCCATTCGACCCGTCTCTGGCTGTCGACGGTATGAATAAAACTTTTCTTTTTCACGATACGTGCAATGCTGACCGCCTGATATCTGCCTGACACCCAGAGCCTGTAATTCGTTAATAGCCAGTTGATATATATCGCATAAATAATGGCCTTTTCTGTTACTGAAAAAAGCGGTTTTATTATTGGCGTCTTTATCAACAAATGCCTGATAAACCTCTGCACCCACCTCAAACGACTGGGCACCGATGGCCGGACCAAGATTTACTATAAGCTGCTCGACGGGTGATATCATGGCTTCGATCGTTTTGCTGAGAATACCGGCGTGCAATCCTCGCCAGCCAGCATGTGCAACCGCCACTTCGCTGGCTGACTGATTACAAAAAAAAACCGGCAGGCAGTCAGCTGTAAGCACCGCGCACACCACACCCGGCGTTGCTGAAACACTGGCATCCGCCGTAACAGGTTTCGAATCAGAGACCTCTATCGCATCCGCATGAATCACTGTATTGCTGTGTACCTGATCTAACCATACCGGCTCGGCAGGCAATTGCAGCTCGTTCAACAGACGCAAGCGGTTGGCTTTTACAGCCGCGGGATCATCACCCACATGTGCTGCCAGATTAAATGAGCTGTAGTCACCCTGGCTGATACCGCCGCTAATCTGTGT
>CAWBXM010000043.1:0-33860 GCA_963792545.1 uncultured Gammaproteobacteria bacterium
ATATCGACAGGTTGACGCAGACGATGAGCCAGTTACACTCCAAGTTTGGCGAACGGTTTACTAAAGATGCCGGTTGGGATATGTTGTAAAAACAGTGCCAGGTAGCCAATGAAGGCTTGGTGAAATCAGTGATAAAAGATCATCGTAAAAGTCATCTGAGGGAGAAAATCCGAGCTTTATCGTACGGTCAAAAACTTTAAAAGCTATTCACCACAGAGGCACAGAGGTCACGGAGTTTTACTTTGTTAACTGCGCCTACGGCGCTGTTAACAATAGAAAGTTTTTCTCTGTGCCCTCTGTGCCTCTGTGGTGAAAGTTTTTTGCTGTTGTTTTTGAACTAGCATTTTTGCTTTTTGTTAGTAAGTGATAAATCAGGTTATATTATCATCAGAATAAACAACTTTATTTCTTCCCATATTTTTTGCCAGGTACATCCGGTTATCTGCACACATCAATGTTTCCTGTAATGTATTAAATTGTTTAAAGTTAGCAATGCCGATGGATACGGTAGCATTTAATGAAGGTGCGACATCACTGAAGTTGTAATTCGCCAGAGTCTCACGTATGCGCTCGGTAACTTTTAAGGCGTTTTCGATGTCGGTGTTTACCAGCAAACAAACAAATTCTTCACCACCAAAACGTGCCGCATAATCAATCTCACGAATAGATGCTTTGAGTATCTCTGAAAATTTCTGTAATACGATATCACCCGTATGGTGACCAAAAGTGTCATTAATATGTTTAAAATGATCCAGATCGCAATAACAGATAACGAAGTCAGAATCATTTCTTTCCGATAGTGCTTTTTGCTGTACCAGTTCTTCCATGAAGTAGCGTCGGTTATATAGACCTGTTAAATCATCGGTGGTAGCGAGCTTTTTATTGATCTCAAGCGCTTCCTGTAAGTCCACATATTGGCGCTTTGTCCTGTCCCTTAGATGGTGTATAGCTGAGCCGGTGTATAACATCACCCCTAGAGAACAGGTAAAGGCTAATAACTGCATCAACTCGAAATTTATTTCGATGCGCGCAGGTTCATAGATAAAAAGATATAACAGGATCAATGCATATCCAAGTATTGCGAGTAATACTATTGATAAAAATTCACGAAACTTTAATTTGAAAAAACCAAAACTCAGCAATCCAAAAAAAGCCATCAACATGAGACCACGCCACTCATTCAATAGATAGACGATGGTTAATATGAAAAACGTACCCCATATCAGTTGCGGCATGGTCAGGCTTGGGTCGGAGTATCTTTTGTTGACGCCAGAGCGGATAAGGAGGGTAAAAATAAATATGCCCGACCAGAAAAAAACAAGCACTGAAAAAAAAGTGCTTGTTTGAACAGAATACAGATCACAATATAAGAAAAAAATACTGCACGATGTGAACAGTAATAATGCCAGCGTAGCGGCGAGATGCCTTAACATGCGTAAAGACTGTTTTGGATCTGAGCTGAATAAAAATTCGAACATAGAGTCGTCTAATCCTGAATCAGTTTTTCACATTGAACAGTCGATAAAAATTATTACGCGATAATTCTGCAATACATTCAACACTGGTGTTTCTTATCTCAGCCAGTGCTTCTGCAACATGCCGGACAAAAGCCGGCTGGTTCTGTTTACCACGATGTGGCACTGGTGCAAGATAAGGTGAGTCGGTTTCGATCAATAGACGATCATCCGGGATTCTTTTGGCGATTTCACGTAGTGCATCTGCATTTTTAAAAGTCACGATTCCGGAAATCGATATCATGAACCCCAACTCCAATGCTTTGTCTGCAAAATCCTGTGTTTCTGTAAAACAGTGAATAACACCTCCACTGCGATCAGCATTTTCCTGCTGTAATATTTTTAGTGTGTCATCGCCTGCATCACGGGTATGTATGATGACCGGCTTGTTCAATGAATTCGCAACCTGCAGGTGTGCTCGAAATCGTTCCTGCTGCCAGTGAGGATCACCTTTATGGTAAAAATAATCCAGGCCCGTTTCACCGATGGCAACAACTTTCTCATCTTTTGCCAGTTCGCTTAATTGTATTGCAGAAAACTCATCATCTTCGTCTGCCATTGGATGCAGACCGGCGGATACTGAAATAAAAGGATAGTCACGCACCTTTTCCAGCATGTCGGGGTATTTATTGAGGTTGATAGAAACACATAACATGTGTTCCACGCCAGAGTCATGGCTGTGTTGAATTAGTTTATCGAAGTCGTTATCAAAATCGGATAAATCGATACAATCGAGATGACAGTGTGAATCTACTAACATCTATATTTTCACATGGTGTGGGTGATACGATCAGACTTCAAAGCCCCTGCAAGGTGAGTTTCTATTTTTCCGCGTGTTACACCTTTGTCCTGTGATGCAAACTGAACGCCTACGCCATGAGCACGGTTACCCTGTGCACCTTTTGGCGTCATCCAGATTATCTTGCCTGCAACGGGAAGTCTTTCGCCATCATCCATCAATGTCAGTAACATGAATACTTCATCACCCAGGCTGTAGACTTTATCAGTTGGAATAAACAGGCCGCCATTTTTCACAAATGGCATAAAGGCTGCGTACAAAGAGGATTTATCTTTGATGCTGAGCGACAGCATTCCGGGACGTGCGCTTGGACTACTCATTTTGTATTACCCCAGGCTAAAACCTGTTTATCTGGTTAATCATTCATTCTGCAGATTATAATCTGCACAATTTTTTCTATAAATCGTCCCACGATAATAGCAGATTTTCCCATAATAACTGTTCATTGACGGCAATTGAGGCATGCAGAATATTGAAGTTAAGCTGATCATTAAAACGAAATAAACGCTGCTGATCAACCCTTTTCGCTAGCGCCTGCAGCTTGTTGCGGTATGGGTCGTTAAAGATATCGGTTTCAGGTCCACAGGTGATCAATCGCGTTAGATCTGACGACCAGCTCAACATGCCTTCCAGTATCTGTAGTTTGGTATATTTAGCCAGTTTTCCTGCATATTCCAGTGAGTTTTTTCCTGAAACCCTGGCAGTCATGGCCTCGGCAAGCATCTGATGTTGTTCGCTCGCCTGTAGAGTAGTTAGCGCTGCTAACGGAGATCCATAACTATATTTGAGTGCAAACTTTAATTGCTCGCTGCTTATTTTACTGTCTGGCTGGTTTTTCTGTAACCAGGACAGCGCCTGCTCTTCTGTCGGTAGCGTAAAACGCAACAATTGGCAGCGGCTACGAATAGTTACCGGTAAACGATGTGCACGGGCACTGGTCAAAATGATTAGCACCTCTTTTCCAGGTTCTTCCAATGTTTTTAGCAGGCTGTTAGCTGCAGCTATGGTTAATTGATCAGCCTGTTCCAGTATTGCCACACGGTAACCCGCGAACTGACTGGTCTGATTGAGCTTGTTGCATAGGGCACGTACATCATCGATACGGATATTAAGCACAGGTTTTTGACTTTTTGTATTATCTGCAGCGATGGGTTTAAGGTAATGCAAGTCTGGATGAGTATTTGCCGCGAGCAACAGGCATGACGAGCAGCTGCCACAGGCCTGATGCTCATGTGTTGGCTGCTGGCATAATAAAGCAGACGCCAGTGAGCGGGCAAATTCGGCTTTGCCCAGCCCCTGATTGCCTTGCAGAAACAAGGCATGCGGTAAGCGCTTCGCGCTTATCTGCTGGTTTATCTGTTGCCATTGTGACTGTTGCCAGGGGAATATCATAAGCGCAATGAAAAGTAAGAAGTGAGAAGTGAAAAGTGCATTTGATTATCGTTTAGGCTGACTGGAGCAGGTTGATTTTTTATCAGGTGCTTAAAATATCATAGTCCGCAAGTTTTTCACGTATCTGTTGCTGCACTGAAGTTATATCCAGTGAGGCATCAACCAGGCAGATTCGCTGCGGATAATGGCCAGCCATCTCGATATACGCCTTACGCACACGCTGAAAGAAGTCGTCCTGTTCTTTTTCGATACGATCCGGTGCACTGCGGCTACCTGCACGGGCGCGGCCAACCTCGACGGGTGCGTCTAATACAACCGTTAGATCCGGTCGCAGATCACCCTGTACCCATTGTTCCAGGGCGCCGATTTTATCGACATCGATTAAACGCCCGCCGCCCTGATAAGCATAGGTCGCTTCGGTGAAACGATCGCACAGGACAGTTTGGCCGCTCTCTAATGCAGGAATAATAACTTTTGCCAGATGCTCTGCTCTGGCAGCAAACATCAATAAAAGTTCTGCATCAGCACTCATGTTATCGTCAGAGTGACTCAATAACAGTCCACGTAACGCTTCGCCAAGTTTAGTACCGCCCGGTTCTCTGGTGACGACACAGTTATGACCGGCTGCCTGCAGTAGATCTTTTATGAATCGCAGGTTACTGGTTTTGCCGACCCCTTCGATGCCTTCTAATGTAATAAATTTGCCCATGTTTTTAATTCTTGTTATTGATATCAGCGTTTTTTCCGCTGATATTTATCAACAGCTTTTTCATGATCTTTCAGATTGGTCGAGAATACGTGTTTTCCGCTACCATCGCCGTAAGCGACAAAATATAGATATTTTGTTTTATCCGGGTGCAATGTCGCATGGATCGCACCTCTAGCTGGCAGTGCGATGGGGGTTGGCGGTAGACCGTAACGGGTATAGGTATTATACGGTGTGTCTTTACGCAGGTCTCTAAACCGTATATTACCATCATAATTTTCTATACCGTAAATAACGGTGGGGTCTGTCTGCAAACGCATATTTTTACGTAGACGATTAATAAAGAGACCAGCGATCAACGGTCGCTCAGCAGCGACGGCACTCTCTTTCTCGACGATAGAGGCCATTATGAGTGCTTCGTATGAGGATTTAAAAGGCAGACCTTCTTCACGCTGTTGCCATTCCTGTTCCAGGATCTCGTGCATTTGATCGTAGGCACGATTTAATAGCTCTATATCACTCATGCCACGTGAGATGTAATAAGTATCGGGATAAAAACGGCCTTCAGGGTGTTCGCCTTCATGACCAAGTCGCTTCATGATGGCTTCATCTGATAAATCGTTAAGCTGTTTTGTTATGTGAGGATTTTTCTGTATAACTTCGAGTGCCTGGCGAAAGGTGTAGCCTTCGATGAGAGTAATATTATGTTGTACGACATTGCCGCTAACCATATCATCCAGCAGTCGTGCTAATGAAGAACCCGGTTCGATGATATATTCACCCGCCTGTAAACGCGTATCCTGACGTTTGAGCTTTCCCCAGACAAGAAAATAATTTTTATTTTTCAGCAGTTTTTTTTCGAGCAGCTGATTTGCTAATGTGCGGATCGATGAACCGGGAGGAAAGATGACTGTTTCAGGTTCAGACAGCTTTAGCACAGCATGCATGTCTGAATAAATTTCAACTGAAAAATAGATAGCCAGAAGCAGTATCAAACTGGCGATAGTAAACAGTTTGCTGATACCCTTGCTAAACGAATTGAACATTATCTTCTTTTGTTTTTAGTAGCTGATTAAAAATCACGGCAGTTTTATTCTGTTGATAGTGGCGGTCACCCAGTTTAGTGACCGACTTCATACCAATCAAGCTGTTGCTGATAAATAACTCATCCATGTTAGATAATTCATCGAGATTTAAGCATGTGACAGTCAGTCGCAGATCGAGACTATTCGCGATGTCGATAATTATATCGCGCATCACACCTTTGATACCAGACTGCGTTAGCTGAGGCGTGTACAGTTGATTGTCTTTAATCGCGAACAGGTTGCTCATAGTACCTTCTATAACATGTTGATTAGCATTCAACATCAGGCCATCGATGTATGATTGCTTATCGTTATCCTGCCATTCGTTTCGCGCCATCACATTTTCCAGACGGTTAAGATGTTTTAGCCCTGCCAGGCTTTCATTGATGGAAACCTGCTGTTTACAGATAAAGAGCTCACCGTTTAACAGCTGCTCAGATAACAAAGAAGAATATTCTGTGACCAACGGCGATATCATAACAATACGAGTAACACTACTGCTTTTATCGATGCTGTAGCCGCGTTCACTATTACCCCGACTAAGAAGTATCTTGATAGCAAAGGCCTGGTCGTGTGTCGAATTATTTTCTGCCAACAGGCAGCTTATATCGCGAACGAAGGTTTCTTCACTCGGACAGTCGATCTTAAGCTGCGCAGCGGATGTATTCAAACGCTGATAATGTTGTGGCCAGTAATAAAGCTTATTCTCTACGCATAGAATAGTTTCAAATAAACCATCACCGTAATGAATCGAACGGTCATTAACATTTATAAAATCGGCGTTAATCCCGTTGATCAAGCTGCTAGCTGCTAGTTTTTTATGTGATGTTATCTTCATTGTTCAGACGAAATATTTTCAACAGGCCTTTTGCTTTGGCGCGAGTTTCTGCCAGCTCATTTTCAGCGATCGAGTCGCTAACAATACCACCTCCGGCACGAAATGTTATTTTGTTTCTGGCCGTGCCATTCTTCTCACGAACCATCGTTCTAATCAATATATTAAAGTCCATACTGCCATCGGTATTGAGATAGCCCAACGATCCGGTGTAAGCGCCTCTTGCCTGTTGTTCCAGTTCTGCCAGTATTTCCATACAGCGCACTTTAGGGCAGCCGGTAATCGTGCCACCAGGAAAAACTGCGCGTAACACGTCAATCGGCGATTTACCTGCGGCCAGTTCACCACGGACATTGGATACGATATGGTGTACGTGTTGCCAGCTTTCCAATACCATGAGTTCATTGACGTGGATACTTCCCGGACGGCAGACGCGTCCAAGGTCATTGCGCTCCAGATCGATCAACATGATATGCTCAGCCCGCTCCTTTGGGTGTGACATCAATTCTTTTGCCATAACCTCATCACTGCTTTGATTTTCATCTCTACGGCGTGTGCCGGCAATCGGCCGCGTCTCGACTATAGCTTTCATGTCATCGGATGGACGGCCATGTTCACGTCGTGACTCAGAGAGGCCAGAAGTCTGTTCGAATCTCAGTGAGACAAGACGTTCTGGTGATGAACTGATGATGGTCATGTTTTGCAGACAGGCCAGGGCAGCAAACGAGGATGGATTATGTTTTGCCAATGCGTTGAATAAAACCGCATCGCTAACATCATCTTTCAGAGTAGCCAGCCATTGCCTGGACAGATTAGCCTGAAAGATATCACCATCGATAATGTACTGCTTTATTTTGGCTACCTGTTGCAGGTAGAGATTTTCATCTGCTTCTGTAATGGAAGACAATTCAATTTTATCAACCGTCGGCTGCATCTCGTCAGCACTATTTTTTAGCAATAAATAATCCTGTTCGATCTGATCAAGTAAATGCACATAAGCTGTTTCAGCAACAGCAAAACACTGCTGTTTTTGTTTGTCAAAAATGACGGCAGCGGGACAGCGTGTTGCGACCGCTAACGGTTGTGAATCAGCAACTGCAGGTAAAACCAGACAGGGTTCGATCTCGTTTGCCATCTCATAGGCCAGGTAAACAAACCAGCCACCGGTAAATGGTAGATCGCCAGTTTCAGCTAGAACATCGGTTTTATTATGTTGATAATGCTGTTCTAAGGTTTCAAAAAAGCTATCGCCAAGCGGTTGCTGTTCATCATCACAGTGCAGCGTTTTATCGGCATCAAGTGTTAGCTGATATTGCGGACAGGCAATTAAGATATCGTATTGCGTATTGTTTTTTCTAACGGCGCTACTACTTAACAGATAGGGGTAGCGTTGTGGATTAAGCTGATTGAATGCGACCAGGTTGACGCCAGATTCGATAGAACCTGCGGCATCGATGTGCCCTGACAATAGCCGCGTTTGAAATGACACGGTGGTTTTCCAGCTAAGGTGCTAGGGAGCCTCTGAATAAGTCTGGGTCGAACAGATCGTGCTTAAAATGTTCTGATTCAAGACGTGGAACGCGCGTAATAGCACGGCTATTGCGAAGTTTCACAACGCAGAAGCAGGACATTTTAAGCGCAAGATGTCGATTCATGACTTATTCAGAGGTTCCCTAGCTTAACTTTTTGAAAATCAGTGTTCCGTTAGTGCCACCAAAACCAAAGGAATTTGACATCGCGTAATCTATTTTCATACCACGCGCTATATTTGGCACATAGTCCAGATCACAACCTTCACCAGGACAATCTAGATTAATTGTTGGCGGAGCCACTTGATCTTTGATCGACATCACAGAAAATACCGCTTCGATGCCACCGGCTGCACCTAATAGGTGGCCAGTCATCGATTTTGTTGAACTCACTGCAATACCGTATGCACTATCACCCAGGGCATATTTTACTGCGTTCGTTTCGGCCACATCACCAACTGGGGTCGATGTTCCGTGTGCGTTAACATAATCGATATCGGTAGCATTGATACCGGCGTCCTTGATTGCCAGTTTCATACATTTACCTGCACCGCTACCGTCTTTAGTCGGCATGGTTATATGGAATGCATCACTGTTATAGCCAAAACCAACGACCTCGGCATAGATAGATGCACCACGTGCTTTTGCGTGTTCGTATTCTTCAAGAGCGAGCACACCTGCACCATCACCTAAGACAAATCCGTCGCGATCTTTATCCCATGGGCGACTAGCCGCTTCTGGATTATCATTGTAGTTAGTCGATAATGCACGGGCAGCGGCGAAACCACCGATGCCTAATGGTGAAGACGCCATTTCTGCACCACCGGCGAACATAACGTCGGCATCACCATAGGCAATGATTCTTGCGGATTCACCGATATTGTGTGCACCTGTTGAGCAGGCAGTAACGATAGAAATATTTGGCCCTTTGGCGCCATATTTAATCGAAAAATTTCCGGAGATCATGTTAATAATTGATCCAGGGACAAAGAATGGTGAAATTTTACGTGGTCCACCGCTCCTTAATTTTTCATCATTGGCTTCAATCATTGGCAGACCGCCGATGCCGGCGCCGATGGCAACACCGATTCTCTCGGCATTTTCATCTGTAATTTCCAGGCCGGAATCGCGTAGCGCTTCATCTGCTGCGACCATGCCATAATGGATGAATGTATCCATTTTTTTGAGATCTTTAACGGGGATTACCGAGCTGGCGTCAAAGTTTTTTACGGTTCCTGCAATCTTTACTGAAAAGTCTGAAGTGTCAAAGGTATCAATAGCAACTACACCACTATTACCTGCAATAATATTGTCCCATGATTCTTTAACATTTAGACCGACTGGTGAGACAATACCAAGACCAGTAATAACAACACGACGTTTTGACAAAGTTAGCCCCTTTAATGCAATTCAGTGATTCAATTAGCAATAGTTGCAATGGTATTTTCAGCAGTTCACTGAAAAGGTAATTATTGGATCAAACACTTAACGGTAATTCTATTACAATAGCTACCGTTAAGTGTAATAAATAAAAGTGTTTAACTTGAGTGAGCAGCTACGTAATCGATCGCTTCCTGAATCGTGGTAATTTTTTCTGCTTCTTCATCAGGGATTTCACATTCAAATTCCTCTTCAAGAGCCATCACTAACTCAACGGTATCAAGTGAGTCTGCACCTAAATCATCAACAAAAGATGCATCATTTGTTGCCTGTTCTTCAGTTGCACCTAATTGCTCTATGACAATTTTACGAACGCGTTCTTCTGATGTGCTCATCTATTTTTTCCTCATGTTTTGATCAATAATCAAGATAAAATTAACCCTATCGCGCTACTAATCAATCTGCACGATGAGGTGTGGTAAGTTGCGCGGTATTCTAGTGAATTAAAGCGGTACTTGCCAGCTAAATTCCACATTTATTACCCGCGTCAACTCATATTTTTATTTTAAATATAATCAATAAGTTAGGTAGTATATTTAAAGAAAATACTCATCTAGTTACTGATTGATAATTTAACTACAGTTCTATTTTTGCCAGTTATACAGTCATTTAAACCACATTATGGCATATACATACCACCGTTTACATTAATGGTTTCACCTGTAATATAAGCCGCTGCCGGACTGGCGAGAAAAGTTACAGCGGCTGCGATATCGGCTGGATCACCTAAACGATTTAATGGTATTTGACTAATTAACGCTTCTCTTTGCGCCTCAGGTAACTCTCGTGTCATATCGGTATCGATAAAACCTGGAGCAACACAATTAACTGTTATGTTACGTGAACCAATCTCACGTGCCAATGATTTACTAAAGCCAAGCATACCGGCTTTAGTGGCTGAATAATTTGTTTGTCCCGGATTTCCAGTTGAACCAACCACCGAAGCAATATTAATAATACGCCCTTTCCTTGCTTTCATCATGCTACGCACAACAGCTTTTGACAGACGATAGATCGAAGTCAGGTTGGTATCGATGATATCGTTCCACTGCTCTTCTTTCATCATCATCAATAAATTATCTTTAGTAATACCGGCATTATTAACCAGGATAGTTACCGCACCAGATTCATCCGTTATCGCTTTGATAACGGTGGCAATCGAATCAGGGTCTGTAACATTAAGGCACATGCCTTTACTACCAGCAGAAGCTGACATGGCAGATAGATACGTACTGATACTTTCTGCACCACCCTCTGAGGTTGCAGTGCCAATAACGGTTGCGCCCTGCGCTGCTAGATGTTCTGCTATCGCCTTGCCGATACCACGACTGGCACCGGTTACTAATGCAATTTCGCCTTCTAATTGTTTACTCATGATGCTATCAAACCTTCCTGTAAATCTTCTTTAAAATTTTTTCTGTAGATGTAACCCGGATATTTTATAGGAATGCAGAATTTTGGGGAAATATCCGGGTTAAGCCATCGAGTCTAAGAACTTCTGCATGGAAGCCATTGAATCCAGTGAGAAACTGCGGACCTCTTTATTGATCCTGCGTGTTAATCCACCTAATACTTTACCCGGGCCGCATTCAACCACAACATCAGCGCCATCACTGATGATCTGTATCGTATGGGTCCACTGCACAGGATTGTATAATTGTAAGGTTAACGCATTTCTGATGGCATCGGGTTCATCATGCGACTTTGCATCAACATTGTGTATCACCTGAATCTTTGGTGTCTTTATGGTGACGCCCTTTAAGTATTCAGCCAGTTCATCTGCAGCAGGTTTCATCAATGAGCTATGCGAAGGCACACTTACCGGCAATGGAATTGCACGTTTGGCACCTTCTTCTATTAAGCGCTCCATGGCTTTATTTACCGCAGCAGTGGCCCCAGCAATAACTACCTGACCGGGAGAATTAAAGTTAACGGCTTCTACTGGACACCCCATCTCGCTGCTAACCTGTTCACAGATATTAATAACCGCGTCATCGTTCAGACCAATGATAGCTGCCATTGCGCCCTCACCTTCGGGAACGGCTGACTGCATTAGCTGTCCACGCCTGGCAACCAGTTTGATAGCGTCAACATAATCTAGAGACTCTGCTGCTACTAATGCAGCATACTCACCCAGACTGTGGCCGGCAAAAACCATAGGAGTGAGCATGCACTGCTGTGCCATTACCCGCATTACGGCGATATCAGCCGCCAGCATAATCGGTTGTGTTATCTCAGTCTGATTGATCTTATCTAGTGGACCATTACAAACGATATCCCAGGTGTCATAGCCCAACGCATCAGATGCCTGCTGGAATGTTTGTTCTATCTCCGGCCATGTTTCTGCATAATCAGATAACATGCCAATTGATTGTGAACCTTGCCCCGGAAAGACAACAACAATATCCATACCATCCATTTAGCTACCCTTTATCTCTTGATAGAGTTTGATTATTATTAAAGTAAGCGAAAGATTAACACTTATCAGTAGCAGATTTATTTTAAATCCAGTACGTCCTGCATGTCATATAAGCCATGTTTTTGGTCTTCTAGCCAGAGTGCTGCACGTAAAGCGCCATTGGCGAAAGTCATGCGGCTTGAGGCTTTATGTGTGATTTCTACACGTTCGCCGATACCGGCAAACATAACGGTATGATCGCCCACGATATCACCCGCACGAATGGTTTCAAAACCAATGGTTTTACGATCACGCTCGCCGGTAACACCTTGTCGCCCGTAAACTGCACACTCAGCAAGATCACGATCTAATGCCTGTGCTACGACCTCACCCATACGAAGCGCAGTGCCCGAAGGTGCATCAACCTTATGGCGATGATGCGCTTCTATGATCTCGATATCAACATCATCACCCAATACACGTGCAGCCATATCGAGCAGCTTAAAGCATAAGTTAACACCCACACTCATATTCGGTGCTAACACAACTGATATCGATTCTGCGGCTTTTTGTATTTGCTGCTTTTCTTCATCGCTAAAACCGGTGGTGCCAATGACCATGTTTTTGCCATTGGCAACACAGATCGCCAGATTTTGCAGGGTTACTTCGGGGCGGGTAAAGTCGATCAGTGTTTTGTAGTCAGCGACAACGTCAGCTAGTCGTGACGTCAGCTTTTTGTTCAAAGTACCAACACCTGCCATTTCGCCAGCATCCTGACCAAGAAATGGGCTGCTATCATGTTCTATTGCAGCACCTAGCTGACAGCGTGAGTTTTCGTGACAAGCCTGAATCAAATTACGACCCATACGCCCTGCGGCGCCGGTAACTGCGATGTTTAACATCTAAAACCCCAATGATTTTTATTATTTTTGTAGTTTGCCATTATACCGCTATGAAAAAAACAAATATTTCACCACAGAGGACACAGCGTAGAATAGTTTTGAACCTTGTTTCCCTCTGTGACCTCCGTGTCTCTGTGGTGAAAGCTTTTATGTTTTAAGACTTTAAAGCATCAAAGAAATCTTTCACACGGTCGCCCCAGGAGGCATGTTGCGGGCTGTGTTTATTGCCGCTTTTTTGAATTGATTTTTCGAATTCTTTAATTAAATCTTTTTGTTTATTACTTAACTTAACCGGTGTCTCGACGTTTACTCGACATAACAGATCACCTGTCATACCGCCTCTGACAGGTTTAACGCCTTTGCCACGCATACGGAAAAGTTTGCCGGTCTGTGTTTCAGCCGGAATTTTTAGACGTAATTTTCCGCTTAATGTAGGCACTTCAATCTCACCGCCTAAAGCGGCAGTGCCAATGGAAATTGGCATTTCGCAGAACAGGTCATTGTCATCACGGGTAAAAATATCATGGGGTTTAACGTGCATCTCTACATAGAGGTCACCGTTTGCCGCACCCTGTGCGCCAGCTTCACCTTCACCTGCCAGGCGTATCCTGTCACCAGTATCAACTCCGGCTGGCACTTTAACAGAGAGTGTTTTCTGCTCCTGCTTTCGACCCTGACCATGACAATCGGGGCATGGGTCACTGATCATTTTGCCACTGCCTCGACATTGCGGACAGGTCTGCTGAACAGCAAAGAAACCCTGCTGCATACGTACCTGTCCAGCACCGCCACAGGTAGTACAGGTGGTGGCTGAGGTACCTGCTTTAGCACCACTTCCAGAACAGGTTTTACAGCTAACCTGCGTTGGTACCTGTATTTTTACTTCGGTACCAAAAACAGCATCTTCCAGTGACAGTTGCAGGTTATATTGAAGGTCGGAGCCGCGTTGTGCACGCTGACCACCACGACGACCACCACCAAATATATCACCGAAAACATCGCCAAATACGTCTTCAAAACCACCTGCTCCTTGACCTCGTCCACCCCCCATAGAGGGATCAACACCAGCATGCCCGTATTGATCATAGGCGGCGCGTTTATTAGGATCCGACAATATCTCATGCGCCTGTTTGGCTTCCTTGAATTTTTTTTCGGACTCATCCGAGTCGTCAGTATTGCGATCAGGATGATGTTTCATCGCAAGTCGGCGATAGGCTTTTTTTAGATCCGCATCGCTGGCGTCGCGTGACACCCCTAAAATTTCGTAATAACAACGTTGTGACATAAGATTATTCTTTGGTTATTCTTAAATTAAAAACTGATTAAGCGCAGAGACGCGAAGATACAGAGAAAACAATCAATAAATGGTTTTCATCTCTGCACCTCCGCGCCTCGGCGGTTAGCTTATGACTTTATTTGTCGTCTTTACCTTCTTTAACTTCTTCAAACTCGGCATCGACTACATCGTCATCAGCAGCGGCTTGCTCTGCTTCTGGCTGAGCACCTTCACCTGGCTGCGCGGCCTGCTCTGCATAGGCTTTTTCAGCAATCTTTCCAGCTACTTCAGACAGTGCCTGTGTTTTAGCTTCGATAGCATCTTTGTCATTACCTTCCAGAGCCGCTTTCAGTTCGGTGATAGCAGCTTCTGCCGCAGATTTCTCACCCGCTTCAACTTTATCGCCCAGATCCTTGATAGACTTTTCAGTGCTGTGGACCATATTTTCAGCAGTGTTTTTAGCTATCACTAATGCATGTGCTCTTTTATCTTCATCAGCGTGAACTTCAGCGTCTTTAATCATTTGATCGACTTCGGTGTCAGATAATCCACTTGAGGCTTTAATGACGATCGACTGCTCTTTACCTGTTGCCTTGTCTTTAGCTGATACGTTCAAGATTCCGTTAGCATCGATATCAAATGACACTTCGATCTGTGGCACACCGCGTGGCGCAGGTGGAATATCACTCAGGTCAAAACGACCTAATGATTTATTACCTGCGGCCATTTCACGTTCACCCTGCATGACATGAACCGTAACCGCACCCTGGTTGTCATCAGCAGTAGAGAAAACCTGAGCAGCCTTAGTAGGAATCGTTGTATTCTTTTCAACCAGTTTGGTCATGACACCACCCATGGTTTCGATACCCAGTGATAGAGGTGTAACATCCAGTAACAGGATGTCTTTTACATCACCGCCTAATACACCACCTTGAATCGCCGCGCCTATAGCTACCGCTTCATCAGGGTTTACATCTTTACGTGGCTCTTTACCAAAGAACTTCTTCACTTCTTCCTGAACTTTAGGCATACGTGACTGACCACCGACTAAGATCACTTCGTCGATATCACTTGCAGACAGGCCTGAGTCTTTCAGTGCTTGCTTGCATGGTCCAATCGTGCGAGAGATTAGTTCATCGACCAGACTTTCCAGTTTGGCACGGGTCAGTTTAACATTTAAGTGTTTAGGACCTGTCGCGTCTGCAGTAATGTATGGCAGATTAACGTCTGTTGATTGTGTTGAAGATAGTTCGACTTTTGCTTTTTCTGCTGCGTCTTTTAAGCGTTGCAGTGCCAGCGGATCGTTATGCAGATTAATGCCACTCTCTTTTTCGAATTCATCAGAGACATAATCGATCAAACGGGTATCAAAGTCTTCGCCACCAAGGAAAGTATCACCATTGGTTGCTAAAACCTCAAACTGATGCTCACCGTCGATCTCTGCAATTTCGATGATAGAAACGTCGAAAGTACCGCCACCAAGGTCATAAACTACGATTTTTGAGTCACCGCGGTTTTTGTCCATGCCATAGGCAAGTGCAGCCGCTGTTGGTTCATTGATAATACGTTTTACATCCAGACCAGCGATGCGACCGGCATCTTTTGTTGCCTGACGTTGTGAGTCGTTGAAGTAAGCGGGTACTGTAATAACGGCTTCAGTCACTTCATGACCAAGATAATCTTCAGCAGTTTTCTTCATTTTTTGGAGAATACGAGCAGAGACCTCAGGAGGCGCCATTTTTTTACCTTTGGCTTCTACCCAGGCGTCACCATTGTCAGCTTTAATAATCTTGTATGGCACCAGTTTGATGTCACGCTGTACGACCTCTTCGTCAAAACGACGGCCGATCAGGCGCTTGACTGCAAATATGGTGTCTGCGGGATTGGTTACTGCCTGACGTTTTGCAGATGAACCTACCACTACCTCATCGTCAGTAAATGCAACGACTGAAGGCGTGGTACGATCGCCTTCTGCATTTTCGATAACTTTAACAGTATCACCGTCCATGACGGCAACACATGAATTGGTTGTACCTAAATCTATACCTATAATTTTAGCCATTGCTGGTCTCCGAAATATTTAGTTTTTCCGACTCAGAATCGATATTTAGATCGATTAAGTACCGGCATTAATATGTATTGTTAATTCTTATATGGGGCTGTTTTTTTTAAATCCAAGTAAAAAATCAGGGTATTAGCTAATTAATTCAATATGTAATAGAAAAATAAATTAGTCCGCGAAGAACGCAAAACACGCGAAAAAAACTTTTTTCTGTTTTTTAACATTTGCGTATGTTGCATCCTTCGCGTATGAATAGCTTTTTCTTTTAAATCAAACAAATAGACTACAAACTTATAATTTATCTATCTTATTCAACAGACTTTGACACCATTACCATCGCAGGACGAATCAGGCGTTCATTCAGCGAATAACCTTTCTGCATCACGGCAATAACCGTATTCGGTTCAACCTCAGCATTTGGCTGCATGGTCATCGCCTGATGTTTTTCCGGGTCGAATTTTTCGTTGATGGGATCAATCTCTTCGATAGCGAGCTTTTCCATCATTTTTTTCAGCATATTCATCGTCAGCTCCATACCTTCGCGCAGATGTTCAGCGCTGGCATCTTCGCTGGCTAGTCCCAGGTTCATGCTGTCTATAACTGGCAGTAATTCATTGACGAATTTTTCGATGCCAAATTTATGGGCGTTTTGAACATCTATTGCATTGCGGCGACGCAGGTTATCCATCTCAGCTTTGGCACGTAGATATTGATCCCAGTTTTCGATTGCTTTCGCCTGAGCGATTTCCAGTTGTGCTTCCAGACTATCGGCATTTTGTTCTGGCGATTCTAATAGCGCTTCGTCCT
The DNA here is from genome assembly GCA_963792545.1 of uncultured Gammaproteobacteria bacterium. Classification (GTDB taxonomy): domain Bacteria; phylum Pseudomonadota; class Gammaproteobacteria; order SZUA-229; family SZUA-229. The sequence goes on from CAWBXM010000043.1 coordinate 16,746, forward strand.
GTTCTGCTTCGATTTCTTCGTGATTTTCATGTTCTTGTGTTGGCATGTTATATCTCGTCGTTCAATTCTTATTTGAAAAATATACTTATTTGTAGGCTCTTATGGCGACAATTCTGATAAATTCAAGCGTCTGACACTAACTTTCTATGCATTCTTTCCATATGTTTTTTCGTTAGTCGAATTAGCTCCAGTTACCCTTAAGGGCATTACCCAGTAATTTAGCAGTGATATCGACCACCGGAATCACCCGGTCATAATTCATCCGCGCCGGACCTATAACGCCAAGTACGCCAACGGTATTACCAGAAACAGAGTAAGGTGCGGTTATTACACTACAGTCAGCCAGGCCTTCAAAGCCTGCTTCATGGCCAATAAAAATCTTTATACTTTCGCTTTGAACACAGCGATCAAACAAGCCAAGCATCTCGCGTTTGCGGTCAAAGATTTCAAACAGATGTTGCAATTGTTCACGATCAGTATTTTCGTTATAACGAACCAGATTGGTTTCACCTTGTATGAAAAATTCAGGTGTATTAATCTCGTCGTTGGAGAGTGCTTTGCCGGCAACTTCAAGTGCCGTTTTCATCACTGCATCGACATTCTGACGCGTTTTATCAAGATCCTGTAACAGGCTTGCACGTATCTGGCACATATCTTTACCGATAAACTGACGGTTTAAATAGTTAGCGGCATGTTGCAGTTCATCAGCATCGTATTCTCTACTCAGATGGACTACCTTATTTTGAACGTCTTTTTCATTGGTCACCATTATCGCCAGAACACGTTTTTCGGATAAGGGTAAAAATTCAATGTGGCGCAAGGTGGTGTGGGTGTGCTTTGGCACACTGACGATGCCCGCCATCTGTGTCAACCGTGAAACCAGTTGCGAAGCATGATTGACCAGCTCATTAACCTCCATGTCCGGATCCAGCTGTTGTTGTAATTGACTAACCAGTTTTTCTTCTATCGGCTGTACTTCCAGTAAACTGTCAACAAATAAGCGTAAACCCTGCTCTGTTGGAATACGGCCTGCAGACGTATGTGGCGAAATCACCAGGCCTTTTTTCTCCAGGCCGCACATCACATTGCGAATGGTGGCGGCACTGATATTCAACCCGGCATTCTGAGCAAGTTGTTTAGAACCAACGGGCTGACCATCGTGAATATAACTTGCTACCAGTTGCTTGAGCAAAATAGCTGCACGGTCATCGAGTATGTGTGGGTTATTCAATATTATATCAAAGTCTATTTTATCTGGTTTGGCACTCGGTCATGGTAAGTGCTAATTGGCAGGATTATGGTGGCAAAGTATTCTATGGTCAAGAAAAACACAATTAATAATGTAACCACAAAGAAAACAGTGTTTTAAATTAATTATTATCATTTCTCAGTTGTGCCCGTGTTCTAAATGATGAAAAAAAAATAGCTTTCAAAAGACCTAATGAGATAGCGTATAATGCGGTTTTTGAAATCACCTAACCACTAATACTGGAATACATGAAAGATTCACAACCCACTCGGATTCGCGAAATACCGTATAACTACACGTCGTATTCCGATCGTGAAATCATTATTCGGTTTCTGGGCGAAGAAAGCTGGCATATAATCGAAAAGCTTCGCGGCTCACGAAAAACTGGCCGTTCAGCGCGCATGTTATTTGAAGTGTTGGGTGATATGTGGGTGATCAAACGCAACCCCTATGTCAAAGATGATTTACTGAGCAATACAAAACGCCGTGAAGCTTTGATCGGTGCTCTAAAACATCGACTAAATCAGGTAGAACTACGTGCTGGTGGAAACACGAATGCCCTAACATTACACCGAAACTGTTTAGCCGCGATTAGCAAATTCGAAGATGATCTAACAGCAAAAATTGCTCTGCGTCAAAAAACGCGTAAAGCACTGCGCAAGGTCACTTCTAAAAATAATATCGACTTTAGCGCTCTAGCACGTATATCACATTCCACCGATGCTACCGACTGGCGTATTGCAATGCCTTTTGTAGTAATCAAACCCACATCAGAAGAACAAGTCGCCCCTATCGTTCGTACCTGTATCGAACTGGGGCTTACCATTATTCCACGTGGCGGCGGAACGGGTTATACCGGTGGTGCTATTCCACTGCATTCGAATACGGCTGTCATCAACACTGAAAAGCTGGAATCATTGAGCGACATTATCGAATGCAAATTTGTCGATATCGATGGCACTGAAAAAGACACAGAGATCCAGGTCGTTGAGTGTGGTGCCGGCGTTATCACCAGCCGTGTATCTGACCTCGCGGAACAACACGGTTATGCTTTTGCTGTAGACCCGACCTCGCAAGATGCATCGACAATCGGCGGCAATATTTCGATGAATGCCGGTGGTAAAAAAGCGGTTATCTGGGGAACCGCACTAGACAACCTGGTTTCATGGCGCATGGTTACTCCCGATGGACTGTGGATGGAAGTCGAACGTATCAACCACAACCTTGGCAAAATCCACGAGCAGGAACTGGTCACATTCAAAATCACACGTTATGAAACCGATGGCACAACCATAATCGGTGAACCTGAGCTGTTACAGATGCCAGGGCAAAGCTTTCGTAAAGCTGGCCTGGGCAAAGATGTCACCGATAAATACTTATCGGGTTTGCCCGGCATACAGAAAGAAGGTTGTGACGGCCTGATTACTTCCGGGCGTTTCCTGCTGCATAAGATGCCGGAACATAAGCGCACCATCTGTCTGGAATTTTTTGGTACCGATATCGCCGAGGCCGTGCCCGCTATCGTCGAAGTAAAAGATATGCTCGATGCCAATGACGATGTCCTGCTCACCGGCCTGGAACATCTTGATGAACGTTATATCAAAGCGGTCATGTACACCACGAAAGCCAGTAGCTCTGATGGTTCTTTTGTCGGCCATCCTAAGATGGTGTTGCTCGCAGACATCGCATCAGACAGCGAAGAAGCAGTGCAGGCAGCCGCAGAAGCGGTTATCGCAATCTGTCAAAAAAGAAATGCTCAGGGTTTTATAGCGATAAGCCCAAAAGCGCGTCAGCGTTTCTGGCTGGACCGTACAAGAACAGCCGCTATCTCTGCGCATACTAATGCATTCAAGATCAATGAAGATGTTGTTATACCACTGCCACGACTAGCTGAATATAACCGGGGAATCGAATGCATCAACATCGAGCAGTCGATATCTAACAAGATAAAAATATGCGACGCCGTCGCACGATGCCTTGATAATAATTTAAGCCATATCAAAGAAGATGCCGATGAAGATGATGATTACACTGCAAGTTCAGAAGATCAGCAGATAATTCAGAATAAATGCGAAGCGGCAAAGCAGCTTATCACCAACAAAAAACAACGTTGGTTAAATATCTTACAACACCTGGATTCACCGGCGAAAAAAGTTAAACACCTGCTGCTTGAACACGAACAAGAATGCATCAAGGACAATGATAATTTAATAGATTTGCTTCTTCGCCGTGAATGCGTTATCTCTTATGTTACTGAAGTCCATAATCCACTAACTGAAATTTTCTCAGGACAAGACTTAAAACCTGCTCGTAAAAGGTTTAAAGAGATACATCGAGAAATTAAAGATTCAAAAATCTTCGTTGCGCTGCACATGCATGCGGGCGATGGCAATGTGCATACCAATATTCCGGTACATTCAGACAACTATGAGATGCTGCATGAAGCCGATAAGGTCGTAGACAAGATCATGGCTCTGGCGCTATCTCTCGACGGTGTTATCTCTGGTGAGCACGGTATCGGCCTAACTAAAATACGCTATCTCGAGCCGGAAAAAATTAGAGCGTTTGCCAACTATAAAAACAGAGTCGATCCGCATCAACATTTTAATAAAGACAAATTATCCATATCATCTAGCCTGGACCTTGCTTACACACCTTCTTTACGACTGGTACAACAAGAAGCCATCATCCTTGAATACAGTGAACTAGGTGACTTGAATAATGAGATAAAGAACTGCTTGCGCTGCGGCAAATGCAAGCCAAAATGCATGACACATATACCACGTGCCAACATGTATTATTCGCCTCGCGATAAAATTCTTGCCACAGGTTTGATCATCGAAGCGTTTTTATACGAAGAACAAACCCGCCGTGGCATATCGCTCTCGCATTTCGACTCAATGAATGATATTGCAGATCATTGCACCACCTGTCACAAATGCTTAAACCCCTGCCCGGTAAATATCGATTTTGGTGATGTCTCTATTCACATGCGGCATATCCTGACGATGCACGGTAAAAAGAAAACTACCCTGGGAGCAAGAGCCGCCATAGCATTTTTAAACGTTAAAAACCCGTTAGCCGTCAATACCCTGCGAACCGTACTGGCTAGCGGTGGCTTTAAAGCTATTAATATCGGTCATTTTTTTGCAAAAAAATTCGGCCTGCTGGGCCCAAAAAATCGTATCCCGCGAGGTACCACAGGCCACATCAAACAGAAGGTTCAACTGGTCAACCTGGTGCGCAAACCAATACGTGTCGCTGTACCTCGTAAGACCAGCCGTGCCCTGTTAAACCTTGAAGACACCAATTACGTAGCAATTATCAAAAACCCTGAACTCAATCATGATAGTTCAGACGCTGTATTTTATTTCCCGGGCTGTGGTTCTGAACGCCTGTTCAGTACGATAGCGATGGCGACATTGCACATGCTTTATGAAGCGGGTGTGCAAACTGTATTACCTCCTGGTTATCTGTGTTGCGGTTATCCACAAAGTGCCGTCGGCCTGCAGGACAAGAGCCAGTCCATTACTACAGAGAACCGTGTGTTGTTTCACCGTATTGCGAATACGCTAAATTATCTGGATATAAAAACGGTTATCGTGTCTTGCGGCACCTGCATGGATCAACTGCTGAAATATGAATTTGAAAAAATATTTCCCGATTGCCGCCTGCTAGACATCCATGAATACCTTATGGAAAAAGATATCACACTAGCTTCAGCTGATGGTACAGCAGAGCAGACTCAATATTTATATCATGATCCCTGCCACACACCGATGAAACAACATAATCCGATTTCTGTGGCCTCTAAATTATTACAGCAGGAGATAACTATCACTGATCGCTGCTGCGGTGAAGCCGGTACTCTCGGCACTGCGCGGCCTGATATTGCCGAACAACTACGTTATCGTAAACGCGAAGATCTACGTGAGAACCTCACGAAATTAACCGGCAAGGATGAAATAAAAAATAATGAAGTTAAGATATTGACATCCTGCCCTGCCTGTCAACAAGGCCTGGCACGATATGCGGATGATACTGGACTACAGACTGATTACATCGTGATCGAAATGGCCAATAAGATGCACGGCCCGAACTGGGAGAAACAGTTTATTCAGAAAGCGAATAATGGCGGTATTGAGAAAGTTCTACTTTAGAAATAAAAAACGATTTTCTCCGTAGATGGGTACAAATAAAAAAACATGAAAGACTTTTCACCACAGAGGCACAGAGAGCACAGAGAGCACAGAGTTTTTACTTTGTTAACAGCGCCTGCGGCTCAGTTAACAATATAATTTTTCTCTGTGTCCTCTGTGCCTCTGTGGTGAACGCTTTTCAAGCTTATATTTGTGTGTTTTGCAGACGAATAATCATGCCCTGTTCAATACACCGTCTTCAAGCGTATAAACAGTATCCATAAGCTCTGCAATTTTCAGGTCGTGCGTCACTATGACCAGTGACGTTTTGTACTCTTTATTTAAATTAATAATTAAATTGATAGCCTGTTCTGCATTTTTTCTATCAAGATTACCTGTGGGCTCGTCAGCAAGGATACAATCTGGCTGATGTATCAAAGCACGTGCAATTGCGGCACGTTGACGCTCACCACCTGATAATTCACCGGGTTTGTGGTGCAGACGTTTTATCAGACCCACATCATCTAAAACTTTTGTAGCTCGTTGTGTAATCTGATCGACGGAGTCACCATTGATAAGTAATGGCATGGCAACATTTTCTAAAGCGGTGAATTCAGGCAGCAGATGATGAAACTGGTAGATAAACCCAAAGTGCTGATTCCTTACTGTGCAACGTTTTTTCTCACTCAGCTTGTGAACATCCAGATCATTTAATAGAACCTGTCCGCTGCTTGGCTTGTCCAGGCCACCTAAAATATTCAATAAAGTAGTTTTACCTGAACCTGATGAACCAATAATAGCCGTGGTTTCGCCATGATCTAAAGTGAAATTAATATTATTTAACACATGTAGTTCATCATGAAGTCCTTCATGATATATTTTTTCAATGTTTGACGCACGCAACATATTATTCGCAGCCTGGATTATTCATAGCGCAGAGCTTCAGCTGGTAAGGTTCGTGATGCTCGCCAGGCCGGATAGATGGTTGCCAGTATTGTTACTGAAAAAGCTGATAGAGCATAGGTAAGTACTTCACTGACTTTTACATCTGCAGTGATATCACTGATGTAATAGACATCACTAGGCAGAAAATCAGTACTGAATAACTGTTCCAGCCAGGAAACAATTTCAAAAACATGCAACGCCACCGGAACACCCGCAGCAACACCTATCAAGGTACCAAACAGGCCGATGAATGCACCCTGAATAATAAAGATTGTCATAATACTGGATGGTCGCATCCCCAGAGCGCGCAGGATTGCGATATCAGACTCTTTATCAGTTACCGTCATCATCAGGGTGGAAACAATGTTTAATGCTGCTACAGAAACCATGAGTAATAAAATGATAAACATTACAGTTTTTTCTGTCTGTAATGCTCTAAAGAAATTTTTATGCTGTTTTGACCAATCCTTAACCCAGTACTCCTCACCAAAATCTTTTTCGATCTCACGAGTGATACGTGGCGCTTCGAAGAGATCAGTCAACTTTAAACGAACACCGTTGATTTTATCATCAAAACTAAACAGTTTTACGGCATCGTCCAGATGCATAAAAGCCATTGCTGAATCGTACTCATGCATACCCACTTCAAACACACCAACAACACGAAATCGACGTAATCTTGGCATCACACCGACGGCAGTGATACTGGCCTGAGGGGTAATAACGGTAATACGATCACCTTCATACACGCCTAAAGAGTTTGCCAGTTCTTTTCCAATTACGATGCCGTATTCACCTGCTTTAAGGTCATACAGACTGCCCGACACCATTTTTGATTCGACCGGCGATACCTTGCTTTCCATCTCAGGCTTTATACCACGTATCAATGAGCCATTAACGTGACGGCCATTGGACATCATTACTTCTTTACTGATATAGGGTGCAGCGGCAACAACTTCTTTACTTTTTTCAACTTTTTCAAGAACACTCTGCCAATCGCGTAAGTAACCATCGTAACCGGTGATAGTCGCGTGTGAGGTCATACTCAAGGTGCGATCACGTAGCTCATTACCAAAGCCATTCATTACAGAAAGCACCACGATCAGGGCAAACACACCCAACGCCACACCGCCTATGGAAATAAAAGCGATAAATGAAACGAAGTGACTTTTACGTTTTGCTCGGATATAACGTAAACCGATAAAAAGCTCTTTAGGCAGGAACATCTATATTAATCACTTATTTTCGGGGGAATTTCATCTTGAGTAATAGCAACAACATGCGTTATTAACACTGAGTCAATCTCACTTTAAAACCAGGTTATATATCTTCATAATTTATTATTCTATGTAGTGAGACTATTATTTTTTCTTGAGGAGATGTTTTTCCTGTAGATCGCCGATAAGTAATTTTGTCAGATCATTAACAACGTCCTGAACAGATTCAGGTGAAAAAGAGCGGCTACGTGCAGACCAGACTAGTTCTTCAGAGGCTACGTCATATAGATTGTTCTCAAGAACGTATGTTTCGTGCGTAGTGTAATAACCAGGAGTTTGGGCGTAAGTATAGCCGTAAGGGTAACCACCATAACCGCCGTAACCGTAACGGCCATATCCATAACCACCGCCCGTTACGTAGGTCGTGCCTGGTCGATAGACTGTTTCTTCGTCAACACTAGTCATATAAGTAACAATAACGCCATCGATATCCATGCCTTTAATGGCTTTCACTATACTGTTGCGGTCAATTTTTTCACTGCTTTTTATCAAGGTATAGCTCGCAGTCGCTGTGATACCCAGAGCTTTCAGTTCTTCGACAAATTGACTCTCATAAACCCGTCGATTTTGTTGGCTTTCGACGATACCGATAATTAATAAATTGTTATATAGTTTTTTATAATTTGGATCAGCCCACGTTTCAGTAAGTTTGGTACTCGCGCATGAAAACAGCAAAAAAGCGGTAGTGATTAATACAGCGACTTTAGCTGTTTGCGAATAGAACGTGGCCATAATGGATTCCTTAAAAATTGTTTTAGCTGTTGACTGGCGTGAATAATAACAAGTGCGCACTAAAACACAATAACTTTATTATGACTTAAGGGCACCTCAATATAAATAATTGAAAAACATCACTATTTCAAGATGCCATCACTCATCATCTCATCGATGAGCAACTCGATCACATTCTCAATAACCTCATCAATCGATTCTGGCGCGACTGTTTTTGTTTGAACGCTCCAGACGATGGCTTTGGATTGTGCGTCATACAGGTCAGTCTTCAGAAAAAAGATTTCTGTATCACTGGTGCGTCCCCTGGTCGAAACAATTGTCGCTGATATTCTGTTATCGTTGAGAGTGTCAGAATAGGTATTAGCTAATGGTGAATCATGATGCTTTACTTCAGTTTCCGCAGCTACCAGATAAGTGACTACAACAGAATCAATCGGGATATCCGTATCTGAAAGTGCATTGATGACTGTCTCGCGATTCATCTTTTGTTTGCTGTTTATGAGTTGAAAACTTGGCGTTGCTGAAATATTTTTCTTTTTCAACTCAGCGACAAAATATTTCTCATAGAGCTGACGCGTCTGCTGGCTATCAGATATTCCGATAATCATCGGATGTTCATATGGTTTAGCGTGATCTGGTTCGACCCAGCTATCTATTAGACGTGTACCGGAGCAGGATGCGGCCAACACACAGATAAATATTATTGTGATATGTCTTAAAAAATACATAAATCTCATCAAGTAACCTTAAAATAATTCCAGTCTATCTAAAAACCAGTAACTGCCAACTACCGAAATTAATATCGAGCCTGGTAAGACGATAAATTTTCGATATTTTTTCTGATCCTGAAACCAGAATCTTAACATAAGAAACGCTATCGATATGACTGCAAGTTGCCCCAGTTCGACACCGACATTAAAGCTGATTAGCGCTTCAGCAAAATCACCTTTTGGCATACCAAAATCAGCCAGTACACTGGCAAACCCCAGACCGTGCAATAAGCCAAAACCAAACACGAGAATCAGCCGGCTTTTATGTAAGTGTTTAGCAAGAACATTTTCTATGCCGACATAAGCAATCGATAACGCGATCAGTGGCTCCACAACATTTGCAGGCAATTGTACGATGTGGTTCATAGCCATGCCTAAAGTTATGGTGTGCGCCACGGTAAACATGGTTACCTGCCATAACAGAGGCCGTAGATGAGTAGACAACAGGAACAGCCCCAGGATGAAAAATATATGATCTGCGCCCATCGGTATAATATGTTGAAAACCGAGGCTAATATACGATGTGATCACTTCAAATATCGACTGTTTACTAACAATTTCAGTCAATGAGAAAACTTCACTCAGCTCATCGTTTCGCAGCCATTGCCATTGTGACCAGTACCATCGATCATTGACTTTGTCGATCTGTCTGACCCTGACTGCATTATCGCCAAATTTTTCAGGATAGTACCATCTGAGAGAAACCGCATCGTCTGGCAAACTACCGGTTAATTCAATCACGCTGATCCGAGGTACTTTGGTATAACCAGTGGGTGGAATATCGACAGAATTTATCGACAGTACTACCTTATTTGAACCGGTCTGAATAAAAACAGACTGTAAGAATTGTTGTTTGAAGGTCTCGAATGCCAGCTGCAGCTCTGCTGCAGGCATTTTACGAAAATCATCATAAGCGCTTGCATTAGGTGCATCTTTTGTATTTTTGTAGCGTGCATTTATACCGGTTAACAGGGCCTCGATACTGGCTCTTACTTCGACCCGAATCTGGCGGTCTTTTGTTACATTGATCTCTATCAATGCCGGTTTGACAACATCAGCCAGCACTGCGTTATAAGACAGGCAGCTTAGTATAAAAAGAATAAGTCGCAATTTCATAAGAACGCGGATATTACACAAATTCAGTTGTTATATGAATAAATCATTTACATCAACGTCTTTTAATGATTAATTGAGTATTTACCGACCCTAATCAATATCCTATGCGGTATTATTACCGGTCTAGAAAAATAAGAAAATAACAATACACAGCCAAAAAGAGGATTCTCCATGCCTACAATTGATCGACGTACCTTCCTGAAACTTATGGGATTAAGCGCAACTGCCAGCAGCATTGCTGCCTTATCAGCCTGCAGTGACAAAGCCCCGCCGACAATACCCGCCGCCACTGTAGAAGAAGCACTAAAGATATCCGAAGATTTTTACGATCTGCCACTTAAAGGTAATGTACGTATCCTGCATACCACTGATTTCCACGCACAGTTACAGCCGGTTTATTTCAGAGAGCCCAACGTTAATCTAGGGGTTGGTGATGCTTTTGGACGTCCCCCACACCTGGTCGGAAATAAGCTTCTAGAGGCGATGAACTTAAAAGCCGATACCCCTGAATCTTACGCTTACACCTACCTTGATTTCGAAAATGCCGCTGCCAAATATGGTAAAACAGGCGGTTTCCCACAGATGAAGACACTGATGGATCGTTTGCGCAAACAGGCAGGCGGCCGCCAGAACACAGTCGCACTGGATGGCGGTGACCTATGGCAAGGTTCAGGCACATCATTATGGACTCGCGGTGTCGATATGGTCGAAGCATCCAACATTCTCGGTATCGACGTTATGGTCGGTCACTGGGAATTCACCTACCAGGAAAGCGAAGTATTAAAGAACGTCGCTATGTTCAAAGGTGATTTCATCGGCCAGAATGTTCGTGTTAAAGAAGACTCTTTAATGGATGAAAAATATACCGAGCTGGTTGATGCCAATGCCGGCCTTGGTCTATATGACGAAGATGCTGGTTATGCATTCCAGCCTTATGTTATTAAAGAGATCAATGGTGCGAAAATCTGTATCGTTGGTCAGGCATTCCCACGTACAGGTAATGCCAACCCGCCTGAATTTTTTCCTGACTGGTCATTTGGGCTGCGTGTAGACGACATGATCGAACTGGTCAAAGAGATTCATGAGAATGAAAAACCTGATGCCGTTGTCTTACTGTCTCATAATGGCATGGACGTAGACATCAAAATGGCACAGCAGGTTCCTGGCCTGTATGCAGTCTTTGGCGGTCATACACATGATGGCGTGCCTGAACCAGTAAAAGTTAGAAATGATGAAGGCCATGACTGCTGGGTAACCAATGCCGGTTCTAATGGCAAATTCCTCGGTGTTATGGATTTTGATATCAGCGATGGAAAGATCAATGACATGCATTATCACATGCTCCCGATCCTCTCTGATGCACTGCCTGCGGATGGTGAAATGCAGGCTTACATCGCGCAGATGCGCAATACTGTCTATGACGAGAAGATTGTCGAAAGTCGTGTCAAAGACATGTATTACAACAAAGCGCTGGTCGGTAAAACATATGCCGAAATTCTTGACGAAAAACTCGCTATCGCCGATCGCCTGCTCTATCGCCGCGGTAACTTTATGGGCACATGGGATCAGATCCTGTGTAACGCCTTACGCGAAGAATACGATGCCGATATAGCGATGTCTGCGGGTGTGCGCTGGGGTACAACCACACTGAAAGGTGACTGGATTACGATGGAAGATGTCATGACCCAATGTTCTTTAACTTATGGCGAAACGTATGTCTCAGAGATGACCGGTCACGATCTATTGAATATCCTGGAGCAGGTAGCCGATAATTTATTTGACCCTGATCCTTACCTGCAGTCTGGTGGCGACATGGTTCGCGTGGGTGGCATGGACTACACTATTGATCCATCAAAACCTCTGTACGAACGTATTACAGATGCACGTCTGGATAATGGCCATCTGATCGAAGCCGAAAAGACATACAAAGTCGCAGGCTGGGCTCAGGTCAATCGTACACCTGAGGGACGCTTGATGTGGTATGTGGTTCGTGACTACATTGTTAAAAACAAAGGCAAGGATAACGTGCTTAAACTATCTAAGATCAATACACCTGCGCTAGTAAATGTCGCCAGTAACCCCGGTATTGCAGATTATTCAGGTAAAGTGAGTTAAGAGCTAACATTCGCGGAATAAATTCCACTCCTACGAGTTAACATTTGTAGGAGCGAAATTTATTCCGCGATCCTCTACTTAAAAACACAAAAGCCTCAGCTAAAAGCTTCGAGGCTTTTTTTATGAGAAGCACTTTTTCTATCATATACTGCACGCAACAACATCAAAATCAGGAACACAATCGTATAAATAAGTGGCTCAGTATAATCTGCTTTAAGCGACCAGATAAAGTGGACGACTACCAGCATAGGAATGATATATACCAATTTGTGCAGGACAAGCCATTTCTTTTTCAGTCGTCGCTGCATTGCATTAGTGGAAGTTACCGCTAATGGAATCAATAAAACAAAAGATATAAAACCAATGGTAATAAACGGACGTTTAGGAATATCAATTAATATTTCTTTCCAGTCAAAAAACTGATCCAGCCAGATATATGTTATGAAATGCAACACCGCATAAAAAAATGCAAATAATCCCAGCATACGCCGAAGTTTAATTATCCAGTTAATCTTACTGATTCGTCGCAATGGTGTTATAGCTAAAGATATCAATAAAAAACGCAGCGCCCACTGTCCTGTTTCGTGGGTTAATGTTTCTACAGGATTGACGCCAAGGCTGTCATTAAAGGCAGCAAGCACCAGGAAAACAAATGGCACTAAACATAAAAAGAATAAAGCCGGCTTGATAATGAATGATATATGAACGTTCGTTGGAGTTTTCAATTCAGGTTACTAATGTAATCGACGGTGAATACATAAAATAATTTCTCAGCCAGTGACTTCAAAGATTTATTATAAGAATAGTTTATCTATAAGAAACTGTCACTCGACAATAAGAGGCTGTCATCTCGACGCAAGGAGAGATCTTTTCTGTTACTAGTGTGCATAAGATCTCTCCTTGCGTCGAGATGACATAGGTTTATACACTTCCACCCGTGTGCTAGAAATTTTTCTCTAAGTCCATACCTGTATATAGAGATGCAACTTGTTCACCATAACCATTAAACATCTGCGTATCACGCTTCGGCTCCCAGAATGGCCTTCCGATAACCCGCTCTTTTTTCTGACTCCAACGCGGATGGTCAACGTCTGGATTTACGTTGGAATAAAAACCGTATTCATTCGGCCCGGTTTCATTCCAGGTGGTCTTTGGCATGGTTTCTGTAAACCGTATTTTTACGATAGATTTGATACTTTTAAAACCATACTTCCAGGGCACCACCAGACGTATCGGCGCACCGTTTTGATTAGGTAGAATATCACCGTACAAACCAACCGCCATTATCGGCAATTCATTCATCGCTTCATCGATGCGCAAACCTTCGACATAAGGCCAGTTTAAAACACGACGCTCCTGCCCAGGCATTCTTGATTTATCCAGCAAGGTGGTAAATTCAACATACTTGGCTTTTGAATTTGGCTCAAATCTTTTCAACATGTCGGCCAGTGAAAAACCGACCCAGGGAATGACCATCGACCAGCCTTCGACACAACGTAATCGATAAATACGTTCTTCGAGTGTATTTGGTTTGATAAAATCTTCCAGATCAAACGTACCCGGTTTATCACATTCACCTTCAACAGTGATCGTCCAGGGGTGTGGATTAAATTCAGTCGCATTTTTATGCGGGTCTTTTTTACCGGTGCCGAACTCATAAAAATTATTATAGGTAGTGATATCTTCGAAACTATTCATCTTATCGGAGGTACTATAAGCACTCTGTTTTAACTCGGGCCATTTCGAATCTGGATATTTATGCGCCCAGGCCGGCAACATGGCATCAGCCGATAACAATAAACTGGTTGCTATCGAACGCTGCATGAACTTACGACGATCCATATAGATCGACTTAGGGGTGATTTCAGAGGGTTTAATATCCGAAGATGATTTTATAATTACTGACATGCAGGCTCTGATTTTTATTATGAACAATAGTTCAAAATAAGTTGGTAGCGGCTTTAAAAAATCATGATATGCATCTAAAGTAGTTTTTTGCTTTAACTTCTAACTGCCTACTAGCAAACTATTCTTCACCCTACCCAGACACGTGCATTACGGAACATTCTCATCCACGGAGAATCTTCCTGCCATTCATCCGGATGCCATGAGTGCTGCACGGTTCTGAATACACGTTCAGGATGTGGCATCATGATTGTGGCACGGCCATCATCACTACAAAAGCCGGTCAAACCCTCTGGTGAACGGTTAGGGTTGAGTGGATAAACTTCTGTTGCCTGCACATTATGGTCGACAAAACGCAACATTGATTTTACCTGCTGGCGTTGTTCATCAGAGCGATATTCTGCACGGCCCTCGCCATGAGCAACCGCGATCGGCATATGAGACCCCGCCATTCCCTGCATTAGAACTGAAGGTGACTCCATCACCTCGACCATACTAAAACGGCCTTCAAACTGCTCGGAGTTATTTCGCACAAAGTGTGGCCAGTGTTCCGCACCCGGTATCAATGATTTAATGTTTGCCATCATCTGGCAACCGTTACATACACCCAGGCTAAAACTATCGTCGCGGTTGAAGTATGTTTCAAATACGTCTCGAGCTCGTGCATTAAACAGGATAGATTTCGCCCAGCCTTCACCCGCACCTAATACGTCACCATAAGAGAAACCGCCACAGGCGACCAACCCTTTAAAATCATCCAACTTAACATCACCGCTGATAATGTCACTCATATGGACATCGATCGCATTAAAACCGGCGCGGTCAAAAGCTGCAGCCATTTCTATCTGGCCATTCACGCCCTGCTCGCGTAAAACAGCAATTTTTGGTCTGCGACCTGTTTGTATGCTTATCTGCTTATAACTGGCAGCGACATCTTCGTTGATATCAAAACTTAAGCTAGCACTTAAGCCTTTGTCTTTTCGTGATATTGCATCGAATTCCTGCTGCGCACATTCCGGGTTATCTCGCAGACGCTGCATGTGGTAACTGGTCTCACTCCATGCTTGCTGTAACGATTCACGTGTTGCAGAAAATACCGGGAAGCCATTATTATTGATTGTTATCTGGTCATCTTCATGAATTTTTCCAAGCTCATGCAGGCACTCAGACAAACCGGCTTCTTCAAAGGCTTTTTCTACATCATCAAGATCATCACAACGGATCTGTATTACACCGCCCACCTCTTCATTAAATAAAACAGAAACAGCATCACTATCCTGATTAGCCAACATCGAATCGAGTTGAATATTTAAACCACAGTGACCAGCAAAAGCCATTTCACATAAACAGGCAAACAGACCACCGTCGGAGCGATCATGCCAGGAAATAATTTTTCCCTGTGCATTCAATTGCTGGAACACATCAAAGAATGCTTTTAGTAGCGCTGCATCATCGACATCGGGCGGCACATCACCGATCTGCTTACAGGTCTGCGCCAATGCAGAACCCCCGAGACGGTTCTTGCCATTGCCCAGATCGATAAGTAAAAACCCCGTGTCATCGATATCGGTTCGTATCTGTGGCGTTAATGTTTTACGGACATCGGTAACAGGCGCGAACGCCGTAATAACTAATGACAACGGTGCAGTGACTGATTTTTTCTCACCATTTTCCTGCCATAGCGTTTTCATCGACATCGAGTCTTTACCAACAGGGATAGTCAGGCCTAGCTGTGGACAGATTTCCATGCCGACAGTTTTTACCGTGTCGTATAAAATTGCATCTTCACCCGGATGCCCTGCCGGTGCCATCCAGTTAGCGGATAATTTTATATCAGACAACCTGGCTATCGATGACGCCATGATATTGGTTAATGATTCTGCGATCGCCATGCGCGCCGATGCCGGGCCATCAAGTAGTGCCACCGGTGTTCGCTCACCGATAGCCATGGCTTCACCACAATACCCCTCATAAGATGAAGTCGTTACTGCTACGTCCGCAACCGGGACTTGCCAGGGGCCCACCATCTGGTCTCGGGTAACCATGCCGGTAACCGTACGATCACCGATGGTAATCAAAAAAGTTTTATTGGCTACCGACGGAAGTCGTAAGACGTTAAAAGCCGCTTCGGTAAGATCGATCGAATGTGTATCCAGCGCAGCATGCTTAACATCGACATGTTTCACATCACGCAACATCTTAGGTGGTTTACCCAGCAACACGTCAAGCGGCATGTCTACAGGATAATTATCAAAATGCCGATCGTGTACTTTTAAAGTTTTGGCTTCGGTGGTCTCGCCCAAAATGGCATACGGACAACGCTCGCGCTCACACAATTTTTTAAAATCTTCTATACGCTCTGGTTTAATCGCGAGCACGTAACGTTCCTGTGATTCATTGCTCCAGATCTGCATCGGAGTCATACCCGGTTCATCATTGTGTATCTCACGCAGCTCAAATTCTGCACCGCGACCACCATCATGAACGAGTTCAGGTAAGGCATTTGACAGACCACCCGCGCCCACATCATGAATAGATAATATCGGGTTATTGCCGATCTGCGACCAACAGCCATCGATCACTTCCTGACAGCGTCTTTCCATTTCTGGATTGCCGCGTTGCACAGAAGCAAAATCCAGGTCTTCTGCACTGGCGCCACTGTCCATCGACGAAGCCGCAATTGGCCATGTTTTTTTTTTTTTCTGTCTGATTTACTGGCTCAGTTACGTATGATCAAAATTTGTAAATTCAAGGCCGTCCGCCAAGGTGGACGGCCTTTTTTGTTTTTGTAGATATGGACATTGTATTTGCCACCAACAATCTTCATAAACTTGAGGAGATTGCAGCCCTGCTCGGAGATCAGTATT
>CAWBXM010000044.1:0-4116 GCA_963792545.1 uncultured Gammaproteobacteria bacterium
CTGATGCAACAACTGGAAAAACGCATGCTGCGCGTTGCTGCCAGTCTCGCCCCAGATAATGGGGCCAGTCAAGATAATCGACTCGCTCACCTTGACGATTAATGGTCTTACCGTTGCTCTCCATATCCAGCTGCTGTAAAAAAGCAGGCAGACGTCGCAAATACTGGTTGTAAGCCATTATCGCGTGGCTCTGTGCGTCAAAAAAGTTGTTATACCAGATGCCCAGCAAGGCCAGAATGATCGGCATATTTTTTTCGATGGGTGCTGATTTAAAATGCATATCCATGGCATGTGCGCCGTCCAGCATTTCCTCAAAACGATCCATGCCGAGATACAGTGCTATCGGCAAACCAATCGCTGACCATAAAGAATACCTGCCGCCGACCCAGTCCCAGAACTCGAACATATTCTCTTCCAGGATGCCAAATTCAGTAGCAGCTACCCGGTTAGTCGTTACCGCAACAAAATGCCGAGACACGGCTTTTTCATTAGCGGTGAGCTCGATAAACCAGTCTCGCGCACTATGTGCATTCAACATGGTTTCCTGGGTGGTAAATGTTTTTGAAGAAACAATGAACAGCGTTGATTCGGGTTTGACGAACTTTAAGATTTCAGTCAGGTGAGTCGGATCAACATTAGACACAAAATGCACGTTCATACCGCGTTGAGCAAATGGCTTCATCGAGTCACAGACCACATGCGGCCCAAGGTCAGAGCCTCCAATGCCGATATTGATGACATCTGTAAACAGCCGACCAGTGTAACCACGCAGATGACCACCGCGCACCCGATCAGTGAAGTAACGGATCTGTGCCAGCACCCGATTGATCTTGGGCATGACATTTTCGCCATCCACATACACCGGGATATTACTGCGATTTCTTAATGCGGTATGTAATACTGGGCGAAACTCGGAGATATTAATCGGTGCTCCGGAAAACATCTGGTCGCGCCATTTCGGCACATCGGTTTCTCTGGCAAGATCACACAATAGGCGAAAGCTTTCGTCATTGATCCGATTTTTCGAAAAATCCAGCAAAATATCATCCATCTGCGTGCTGAATTTCTTAAACCGATCCTGAGAATTTTTTTCATCATCGGCAAACAAACTGCGCATATGAACATCTTTTATCTGTTCAAAGTGCGCCTCTAATGCTTTCCATGAAGCAAGTTCCGTTAATTTCGACATAATATATAGCTTTATTTAGTTTATTAAGATTAGTTCAGAACTGGCATTACACCACCTTATCGTCATGCTTGCTACTTCACCAGATCCAACCCTGTGTATTGTACGGATTTTCTATGCGCCTTACGAGCCAAAAAAGGTAACTCTCCTGTGCAAGTATCAGCGAATTCTTAATTACGTTATAATTAGTGGCTTGTGTAATCTCACAGTAAAAAAACTGTAGCCTGCAGCTTATGAACAACGATTCAAACTCTACTCCAGATATTTTAACAAACGCTGACCACACAAGTGGTGCAGATAATAATCACGCAAACGACCAAAAACTGGCCGGACTACTAAACACTGCAAGCACAGACAAACAACTGCGCGCCCGAGTGAAACTGTTTGGTAATCTACTGGGTAACGTCCTGCTATCCCAGGCTGGCGCAAAAGTGTACGACGCTGTTGAAAAATTGCGTGTCGGCTTTATCGAGCTGCATAAAAAAGATGACGAGCATAAAAGAGCGCGTTTAATGGCGCTGATCGAATCACTGGATGAGAACACACTGACACAGGTAGTGCGCGCATTTAGCACTTATTTTAGCCTGGTGAACGTGGCAGAAGAAGCCTCCCAGTTACAACTGCGCCGCCGTCAGATGCGCAGCGGCGACGGTCTCTGGATCGGTTCATTCGATTCTGCGCTAAGTAGTTTTCTCGATATGGGCATGTCTGCCGAACGTCTGCAAACTTTGCTCGACCGACTGACCTACATCCCGGTAATTACTGCACATCCAACTGAAGCCAAGCGCCGCAGTATTTTATACGCACTGCGCCGCATCTTTCTCACCAATGAAAAATTAGGTGATACGCGTCTAGGTAAAATTCAGCGCCAGCAGGTCATCGATGAACTGGAAGTACAGATCCAGATCCTGTGGCGTACCAATGAAGTCAGAGAAAATCGCCCACAGGTTCGCGATGAGATCAAAAACGGTCTTTACTATTTCAAGGAAAGTCTGTTTGATGCCGTACCCGTGGTTTATCGCAACCTGGAAGATCGTGTCCGTGACCACTACCCGGCTGCACAGATAACTGTACCCAGCTTCCTCAAGTTTGGCTCATGGATCGGCGGTGACCGCGACGGCAACCCGAACGTTACTCCAGAGATCACCAAACTGGCACTGCGACTGCAGAGCAGAACCTGCTTGCAGGAATATATCAGGCGCTTAAATACCTCCTTCAAACACCTGACGCACTCAGATCAGACATGTACACCCAGCCGTGCATTTAACGAGAGCCTAAATACAGACGAAAACCTGCGCTTTGAAGTTTTTGCCAACAGTCCATTATCTTACTCACACTCACCCTACCAGCGAAAAATTGCCTTCATGCGTTTTCGCATGCAGCAAAGTCTGGACAAGACCCGCGCATTAATCGATGAGGATGACGCCGATATCAGCAGATATCCTCATGCATACACTTCTGAAGATGCTTTTCTAGATGACCTGATACTGATCCGTGACTCCTTACATAGCCACGGTGACCAGAAAATTGCTGACCTTGCCATCAAAGACCTGATCCGGCTGGTGGAGTCCTTCGGTTTTTATTTAATGCAGCTGGATGTTCGTCAGGAATCAACACGTCACACCGAAGCCATTGCAGAGATTCTTCAGCAGAGTAATACCTATATGGATTACGACAGTCTGGATGAAGAAACACGCATCAAACTACTCGCTGACCTCATCGAGCACCAGTGCGATGGCATCAAGTTTGATCCCGATCTGCTCAGCGATGCCAACAAAGAAACCCTGGAAGTATTCAAGGTAATCGAACAGATGTACGATGAGATAAGCCCACAGGCATTCGGCGAATACGTTATTTCGATGACGCATCAGGCAAGCCATGTACTGGAAGTATTATTGCTGGCAACACTGGTTGGCCTGGCAGGTCGAGAAGACTGTGAAACCGATAGCAAATGGTTCTGCAAAATTCGTATCTCACCGCTGTTTGAGACCATCGAAGATCTCAAACACATCGAACCGGTACTCGCTCAACTGTTCGATGAAGACATCTATAGAACCCTGCTGACATCCTCAGGAAATATGCAGGAAGTAATGCTGGGTTATTCTGATTCCTGCAAGGACGGTGGCATTCTGGCGTCTTCATGGCGATTATATGAAGCCCAGCAAAAAGTAATCAGTCTCGCTGACTCACACCAGATCGATTGCCGATTGTTCCATGGCCGAGGTGGTACTATCGGCCGTGGCGGCGGCCCGACCCACGAATCGATCCTGTCACAACCGGAAGGCACTGTTCACGGACAGATAAAATTCACCGAACAGGGTGAAGTCTTGTCCAATAAATATAGCAACCCGGAAACCGCTGTATATGAATTAACACTGGGTGTTACCGGATTGATGCTGGCTAGCCGTTATCAAATCCTTCCCGGCGAATCGACAGCGACAGAAGAATACATGGCTATCATGCGTGAAGTTATGGCATACGGTGAAACCAGCTATCGCCAGCTAACAGACAACACAGAAGGTTTCCTTGACTACTTTTATGAAGCCACACCGGTCAGTGAAATTGCCCTGATGAACATCGGTTCACGACCTTCACATCGTAAACAAGGTGACCGCTCGAAAACTTCTGTGCGCGCCATTGGCTGGGTATTTGGCTGGGCGCAATCCAGGCAGACACTGCCCGCCTGGTACGGTATCGGTAGCGCCCTGCAGCAATGGATGGGCCATGATGAATCTCGCCTGGAAAAATTACGTGACATGTATCGCCACTGGCCATACTTCAAAGCGTTGCTCAGTAATACAGAAATGGCGCTTTACAAGGCCGATATGCGGACAGCAAAAGAATATTCTGAATTATGTCTTTCTAAAGAAACCGGTCAGCGCATTTTCAATATGATCAGAGATGAACATGACCGGACTCTGGAAGTTACC
>CAWBXM010000045.1:0-4971 GCA_963792545.1 uncultured Gammaproteobacteria bacterium
TCCCTGTACTGGCTGGCGGCAACCAGACCGCGGTGAATCCCAGATTTTTAATGCTGCCGGCTTCGGCTTCCAGTCGCTGATAGAAATTATTGCCATTTGCATCCAGTTTGGGGCTATGCCAGTTCCATGGTTGCAAAATTGTGCCACGAAGTTGCATGTCGCTTTTCCTCCTTTGAAAAGTTTCAGAATATTGAACAGTACTAGTCAATATTCTGCATATACTGCGGTGATTAGCAATATCAGTCCTTTATATTTTCCGACATAAAAAACAGCGAGTGTGTTGGCAAACCGTTGAATAGATTACAACTGGCCTTTTTTGTTGACGCGGATCATCGGTTTAAAAGCACCAACATCCAGTTTGGCATTAAATTCATATTCGATATGCTCTTTCTGCTCATTCATAAGCCCTGTTAGCAACTGGAAACCGCCAAATAAATTCGCCGTCGCTTCGAGTTTTACATCGGCTTCACCGTAAGGCTCAATCGTTGGCAGATCATTGGCCACGCCCGACATGACCTTGTTACCTTCTAGTTGAATTGTGTACGACAGGCCTTCCAGTTCTAATGGATCACGATTCGGGTTGGTGATATGTAAAACAATTTCAAACCGGGGTGAGATACTGTCAGAATTTATTGGAGCGAACGATGTGACTGTTAGCGAAGGCTCTTCATAGTCTGACGGTGTGGTAACACAGGCCGTTAGCGACGAGAGGGTGAAAGCAGATATTAAAAAAAGTCGGATATAATAAATCATTAATATTTCTCTGGTGAAATAATCGTGTCGTTTTTCTACTTGTTCTAGGGTTACACTACTTCTATTTACTTTGATCGAAGTGCTCGCTGGAAACGTTCATCTAATTCTTTTTGCAGTTCAGGTTCCGCGCCTGGCATACACAACCAGTCGAGTTCCAGCTGCTCTAACCACTCGGCACTATTATCTGTTTGCTGACCCAATCCCGATTTATTCATCTGTTCTAGCTGATATTGCATACGTAAGGTTTTATCTTCAGCAGGGCTTTGTGCACCCATCGCTATTTCTAACTGAAGACAGAGCATTCTGCGTTCTGCGCCGATGGCAACTCGATCTATAGCAGCCTGCGCTGAGTTTCGACGCTTCTCTATACGACGAGATAATACGGCGTCATGCAGTTCTATTGCATCCCATTGTTGCGATATTTCCTGAAGTTTTTCTGCCGGCGGCGATTCCCCCAGTGCCTCCTGCAATAGACAAAGCGCAGCCTTCTGTCTCAGCGCATCTATCTGCTGGGCGTGTTTATTCTTGATAATCCGGGAACGGCATTCATCGAACTGATCACAGGCTTTGCGGTAATCACGTTGAATACCTACTGCCAGTTTTTCCGGGAGTTGCCCGGGTGTTAGATGGCGACGCGATTCTGGCCTATGTGGTACTGATCTGGGTGATTCTGAGCGATAGGAATCAGGCCCTTTTGATTCGGCGCCATGTGTTTCAGGCAATGGCAATTCAGGCAGTTCGGCGTATTTGACCTGCAGTGCGGAAAATAGCTGATCAGCCTCCGCCAGGTTTTTAGCCGTTCTGGCCAGTTGCTGGATATCCTTAATAATATCCCTGTAGGCATTGATCTGTTGATCGATTTTTTCTTTTTGCCCATGGCGAAGTTCCTGCACTTTGCTGAAGACAAGATCACCCTGTTTTTTGAATGCAGTCCACGCTTTTTGATCTTGATTGCGCCTGGTAATACCAATCTGCTTCCACCTTGTTTGCAGTGATTTGAGCTTTGCCAGGTTTTCCTCTTTGGCCTCTGCTTCAGCAAGCGCTTCAGCTTGCTCGATCAGCTGATGTTTCAACTTTATATTTGCTTCGTAAACCACATCGAGTTTGGCTGTCACCTGGTCCTTAAACGTTTTAAATTGCTTCCATTGTTTTTCACCCGCACCGCGTTCAACATCTTTTATAGCGGTAAAGTGGTCACTGATACTGCGCATCGAAGCCTGTACGGCCTTATAGTCAGGATTGTTGTCCCAGTCGGTTGCTTCGAATAGTTCCTGCATCTGTACTACATACTGTTGTCGTTGTTCTAGATTGGTTTTACGAATTTCATGTCGCTTGTCAAAAAATTCGGCACAGGGCTGGTAAACTTTATCAGCTGCCTGTTTAAATCGTGGCCAGTACAGATCGGATATATCCGAGTTGCCGAGTTTTTTCCAGTGTTGCTGGAGATCCTTCATCTCGCTCGAGAGTTTGTCGGGGTGCAGTTTGGAGGTAGCAAGACGCTCCATTGCTTCACACAGCTCTACATACTTGGGTTCGGTCGCGAAATTTTTCCAGTCACCCATATCACCCAATGTTTTTCTGGCTTCTTCGTATCGTTCTTCAAGTGCTGCAAGATCTTTGCCTTCAAACTGACGCAGTCCTTTTTCGACTCTTTCACAAGTCTGTTTTGCTCTTGCCAGATTGCCAGCGCGGGAAAAACGAAAGATAGAACTGATTTTTTTATGCAGAAGATCAAGTTTCTCTTGCCGTTCGGCTGCAGACGCCGCCTGTGTTTTTTGCCAGTCTGTCAGCTGCGCCTGTAATTCAGTCGCCACTCGCAGTTCACCATAGACAGCAGGCCATTTAAGTTTTTTTAAGGCTGCGCTCAATTTCTGACTATTTTCAGCGAGTGTCTTAGCGTCTCTGCTTTGCCTGGCGCCTTTTGTTTCAGCAGCTTCCCCGCCCCCTTTTATTTCAGCAGCTTCAGTGTCATCTAATTCTGCAAAATTCTTTTCCTGCACTATGTCGGCGGCCTGAAGCACTAACTGGTTCGCCGATTGCAATGCGCTGAGCATGTTCTCGACTGACTCTTGTGTTACCAGTTGTGGCTGATTTTTAACGGCTAGTTGTTGCCAGCTGGTGCTGAACTGATTTATCTTGAGTGGACGTTTCGGACAGTGTTTCTATAGAGCTGGTGAGATCCCTGTTTGTTATGTCTCGCAGAAAAGTCTCGAGCTCATCAACCAATTGTTGCTGAGACTGCTGAGCCTGTTCGATAATGTTGTGTTGTTCAAATCGAGAATCGATAATCTGACGAGCAGTTTGATAACGCTGCATCATGTCTGGATCTATTTCGAAATCAAGCTTATCCCAGTGCTTTCGGTGAACCAGTAGTTTAGCTTTAAACTCAGCCCGCCAATCACGACTGACGAGATACTCGACTTCTTTAGTCAGTTTTTCTAGCGTTGCTAAATTCTCGGCATGCTGTCGTTCCTGCCTTCTGAATTCATCTATTTTTGTCTTGAGTAAACGCTCAGCATTCTTGTCTTTTCCACGCAGTATCTTCCTTGCGGACTCCAGAGTTTCGATATTCGCTTCGGTATTGGTGAGCCTTTCTGCGATCAGTTGTCGCGAGTCCGTATAAACGGTTTGACTCAGTACTTCAACAAGTTGATTTTCGGGTAAACTTTGTATGGCTTCATTTCTGACTGAAGATAACTCAGCATGGGCGGCAACGCGCACAGTCAATGCTGGATACTGGTTTAACAGATCACGGTATTGATCTTGATTAAGAGAACACCCTGCAGACAGTAATTCATTAAGCCTTTTCTCAGCTTCACCACGAACCGAGTCATTATCATGTTTAATCGATATTTCATGCAATGTGGCGACAGTCGTTAACTTCTGTATTGCCGCAATACAAATTGAAATATCCACGTCATCAGCTGCCAGTTGAGCAAGTATCTTCTGTTTCTCTAAACTTGCGCTATTCATTGCAGAGATTGCTTTCAGGCGTTTCTCAACTGAGCTACTTTTCCAGGCGGGTTTGAAAAGGTTGTCTAACATATTTTTCTATCTAATTTATTTTAGCGGGATTGGTTTTAGCGGGAGGTCTTCCCATGTGTGCTCTATTCTAACTCGGATATATAACAGGAATGCATTTGATGGTTATGTTTTTTTGTGTACACAGACTGTCATCCTGTGTGCACAAACTGTCATCCTGAACGTACTGTCATCCTGAGCAACGTCGATGGATCTTACGGCGTGGATACATAACGGTATGGTGCATAAGATCCTTCGTTGCACTCAGGATGACAGAGTACAAAACAAAATCCACTGCCAATGTTATCCTGTGTGCACAGACTGTCATCCTGAGCGATAGCCGATCCCTACACGGACGTAGGTTATTACGGTTACATGGATGGAACCGGTAGAGTCGAGTCTGGAACGGAGACCGAGAGCAACGCATTATGTCCATGGATGGACGGTAGTACGATTCCAAGGAAGGAATCGGTACGACTATATGGACATAGGAGGTAGAGCAATGCAGGAGCTATTGCCGAGAGTCGAGTCGGGAACAGAGACCGAGGACAATACATCGTTACATGGATGTAACTTATTAGGGTAACGCAGGAGCAGTTACCGAGGAGCAGTTGCCGAAGGATCTAACTACACCATTACCCATATTATACCCACGTCGTTGTTTAGAAAGTTGAAGCGCTGTCATCCTGAGCAACGTCGATGGATCTTACGGCGTGGATACATAACGGTGTTGCTGCGTAAGATCCATCGTTTCATTACTGCAGGCATCCATGCCGTTACGAATTACTTCCTGTAATTCGCCATTACTCCACCCATCCATGGGTTTCGCCCTACGGGCAGCCCATGGCTGTTCAAATTTGATCCAGTCGAATTTGTCTGGTTGGCATCCGCCATTCAATTTTACTCCCGGCAAAATTAGTCACCCTACGGGCCGCACTTTGTGCGTTCAAAACCTTTCCTGAAGGTTTTGTCAGGATGACCAAGTAACAGAGTTTTTACTCTGACCCTAACTAACTCGACCCCGGCTATCTCATGGACAGATGGTATCGGCTAACTGAGGCTGAATCCTGGTTCAGGTTTTTTCTGTTTCGATGTTACACTTCTCAGCAATTTTTTAAGAGCGGCAAACGTTGGATAAATTACTTCTTAGAATTTCTTTGCTGTAGTAATGACTGAAGAACTTAGTAGACTAACATA
>CAWBXM010000046.1:0-8186 GCA_963792545.1 uncultured Gammaproteobacteria bacterium
GTGATTGTATGCAATTTAGTCAAGGGAGGGTAGCGAAATGTTCATTTTTAAGGCATTTTTAAGTTATATCATCAAATATTTCTGTTTGCTTTATTTTTCAGGTTAAACTTCTTTAATTACAGGGGTTAACATCAGCTAAAACGACTGTAACAAACTATGAAATTGACCATAATCGATAAATATATTGCAAAAGAATTGTTGATTGCATGTATTTCTGTGCTTTTTATATTATTGATCATAGTGCTCAGCACTGAAGTTGTGCACTTATTGGGTCTGGTCGTACGCGGTATTATTCCGCTTGGTGTACTGCTGGCTTATCTGACGAATAGCCTTTTCGAGTTTTCCGTAGCATTGCTGCCACTCAGTCTGTTGATGGGTGTGTTGATTGCCTTTGGTCGTTTGTATCGTGATAGCGAAATGGCGGCAATCATGTCGGCCGGCATCGGACCGTTGCAATGGTATCGTCCTCTGATGATGGTTGCCGTGCCGAGCACTATTTTATTGTTGCTGCTGATGTTGTACGTGCGACCGATAATCAGTATTCACCGGGCTCAGATTTCCGCAGAGATTGAGAGTCAGGCAGAAGTGGATACCTTGCTGGTAGGGCAATTTAATCGCGCGAGTAAGGGCGGTGTTTTATTTCTGGAGTCATCCAGTAAAAGTAGCAAGCAGGTCGATAATATTTTTTTCCAGAAACGGCATGATGATAAAAACCATGTCGATCTAGCTGATAGCACCAGCAGCCATTATAACGATGAAGGCAGTCGCTACATGGTCATGCATGATGGCACACACTATGTTGGTGATGCCGGTGACTCGGATTTTAAAATTATTAAGTATAAAGATTACGGTATATATATCGCCAGTAAGCAGGTAGAGGCACGTCTGACAGAAAAATCTAAATCTGTAGTCGAGCTCTGGCAATCCACCGATCTTGTCGATCAGGCTGAATTGCAATGGCGTTTTGCGTTACCCCTGGCGACCATCATCGTTGCTTTTATGGCGCTGCCTTTAAGCCGCACTGATCCACGAAACGGTCGTTATGGCAAGCTTGCGCTGGCGCTAGTTCTATACCTGGTGTACTCAAATTTTCTGGGTATCGGAAAGACCTGGATAATTCAGGAGAAAGTGCCTCTGTGGGTGGGTACATGGTGGGTGCATATACTTGCAATCATATTTACGGTTTATTTATTAAAACGCAGTGACTACCTGTTGGGCTTGGGATTTAATAAAAAAATCGATGTTAAGCCCAGAGATGCATCAAATGATCCTTGATCGTTACATAGCAAAAGCCGTTGTTTCCGGTTGCGTTGTTGCCAGTTTTGTTCTGCTGTCGGTTTTTGCATTTATTGACTTTATTGCACAGTTAAAAAGCATGGGGACTGGGGATTACGGTGCGTTGCAGGCAGCGATATATGTGTTTTTGCATTTGCCTCAGCGTATATACGAGATGTCGCCGTCTATAATATTGATCGGTGGTATAGTCTCACTGGGCACGATGGCAGCTAACTCTGAGTTAACCGTGATGCGTTCATCGGGCATTAGTACGCTACGGATAACACGCTCAGTATTACAGATTGGTTTTGTTATCGCGATAATTGTCGCTGTAGTTGGTGAGTATATCGTACCTTCCGCGACACGAATGGCTAAAACATACCGAGCCCAGGCCATGGAGAAAAAATTAATTGTTGGTGGCACTGATGATGTCTGGGCGCGTGATGGCAATCGATATGTCAATGTGAAACAGATATTGCCCAATCATCAATTAAAAAACATTCGTGTTTTTGAGCTGGATGACAACCGTCAGCTGAGTGCAATGATATACGCTGATCATGCGAAATATAAAAATGATGAATGGGTGCTGGACAATATAAAAAAATCTGAAATCACCCCTTCAGGAGTCACTACATCTTTTCAGGACCAATTGAAACTTAAGCGGCTCATTTTACTGGAGTTGTTTTCTGTTCTAGAACTGGAAACGTCGGATATGTCGGCTACCGAACTGTTAACCTACAGTCAGTATCTGCAGCAAAACAAACTGGATGACGGAGAATATAAGCTGGCATTCTGGATAAAAATATTCACACCGTTTACCTGTCTGGCCATGTTAATGATGTCTATCCCCGTCGTTTTTGCAACCAAAGTACGTAGCGGTGGTGTCGGTCAGCGGTTAATGTTAGCAGTTTTAATCGGTGTTATTTATTTCGTGCTTAATCGATTGATTAACTATTTGGGTCTAGCCTTGCATATTTCACCGGTGTTGAGTGCTTCTCTTCCGTTACTAATCGTTATGATTATTAGCCTGCTTTTTATGCGACGGGTTAATTAAGCAAAATCTGTTGCCGGTTATAGCTAATCTGTGAAATACCTGATTTTTATGGTTACGTTTTGTCACGCAAGTCGACAAGATAGGTGCCACTGCTAATATCATGCCAGCAACGGTGTTTCCTATCGACTAGAGCCCACAATAAGCCCAGGCTAAGCGCTCCCCATGAAAAGATGGCTGTAATAAACCGGATAGTGGTTGTTTTCCAGCTTATGTTTGCATCGTTATTCGCCAGAATTTTGATCTGCCAGGTCTTCATACCTAGAGTTTGTCCGCCATTAATCCAAAACCAGGAAAAATACAGGTAGCAAGCGCCCATTATGACGCTGAAATACAATGGGAAATAGATATTGTCCTGATCAATTGCTTTGCCGTGATTCAATCCCATCGCGATCGCTGAAATAACAAATAGGATAGCAATCAATAAAAAACAATCATAAAAAATAGCGAATAGGCGTCTAAATAAACCTGGATATCTAATACTGAGGTCATTTTTTATAGTCATGGTTAGCTATTCGTTAGTGTTGTCTTGTGGGTGAAGTATCTGCCTGGAATATGTTGCATACAGGTTGATGCGAAGGCGTGAATTTTAACAGAAAATTGTGACTTCGTTTTAGATTGAAAGAAGCATGTTTGAGTCAGGTGGTTTAGCTGGTGTAAGCGATCAACCAAAGTCGTTTTTGTCAGCTTAGAAAGTCAAAAATTGTTTACAAAAAAATTTGAGGTGGTTGGAAAAAATATTGAAGTTTGATACAAAGTCAGGTGATGGAGTCGTTTACCATGGTAAATATTTATGCTTCAGCCAATTATAATTTGATATAGAAATAAGTCTCTATTAGTTAGTTCAGAATAAGGTTGTCTGAAGATGCAGTGCATGCATACGTGTGTATGGTTTAAAGCCTTTTGTTTGTCACGATCAAGCTTCAGGGCAAACAAGGGCCTGTAAAGTAATCTGTATCATGATGCGGATTACACTGTAATAATAGTGTTAACTGTTTTTCTTGATATGATTTGACTTGCATTTTTCGTCGCCTCGTGAAGAAGTGTTTGTTGCTGAATTAGCATGGACATAATCCTGTTTTTATATGCTCAAAGAATATTGGTAATAACTAAAAGTTAAAAACAACCTCTATAAAAACTGTTTATATTGCATAAGTGATTTATTTAACTGGTAAAAATACATTGTAAAATGTATAAAAAGTTTGCTAAATTAGAATTTAGTTTTATACTTTCGATCGTAACTCACAAAAGGGGACTAAGAAGATGGCTAGTAAAACAAAGAAGAAAGCAGTTAAAAAGAAAGTAGTTAAGAGAAAAGTAGCGGCGAAAAAAGCGCCAGCTAAAAAGAAAATAGTTAAGAAAAAAGTAGTGAAGAAAAAGGCACCTGCTAAAAAGAAAGTAGTGAAGAAAAAGGCACCTGCTAAAAAGAAAGTAGTGAAGAAAAAGGCACCTGCTAAAAAGAAAGTCGTTAAGAAAAAAGCGCCTGCTAAAAAGAAAGTAGTGAAGAAAAAAGCGCCTGCTAAAAAGAAAGTAGTTAAGAAAAAAGCGCCTGCTAAAAAGAAGGTAGTTAAGAAAAAAGCACCTGCTAAAAAGAAAGTAGTTAAGAAAAAAGCGGCCACTACAAGAAAAAAGCGGTAGATGCTAAGCGTGAAGCATTAGCGACCAGGAAGACGGTCGCTGCTGAACGTAAGGCAAAAGCCAGGGTTAATGCAGCTGCTGCCAGCCAAAAGCTCAAGGATCGAGTTAAGGCCGCTGCAGCTGCGGTAGCTGAAGCTAAAGCCGAAGTTGCTGCTACCCGGAAGCGTCAGGATCTTTTGATCAGAATGTCTGAGAAAAAAGAAGCTGCCATGGCGAGGTTTTTGGAGAGCTGGTCTAAGAAAGAGATGGCTAAGATTGAAAAAGCCATTAAACCAAAAATCGGCAAGCGTCGTAAGTAGTAAACAGGTGATCAGGCAGTTATAAAGGCTGTTTGGCAATACAAAAGCCACTCATTTCGGTGAGTGGTTTTTTTTGCGCTGTGTTTTTTTTCATCTATAATCCTACTATGGCTAAATTCGATCTGATTACATCATCGCAACAACAGATAATTGAAAATTTTATCGATCATCTGTGGATGGAAAATGGCCTGAGTGAGAACACCTTGTCTGCATATAGAAATGATCTCGCCGGATTTGCATTTTGGTTACAAAAAAATCAGCATGTTTTGTTGGATGTGGATGCCTGTCTGGTTCAGGATTTTCTCGCTTATAACTATCATATTAAACAAAAAAGACGTTCTGTTGCTCGTCTGCTTTCGACACTACGCCGATTCTACCTTTATCAGTTTCGTGAGAACCGGATCAGCGAAGATCCTACGCATCTATTGACCTCACCCAAAGGTGACCGTGTTTTACCTCTATCTCTAAATGAACAGCAGATCGATAATTTGTTGGAAGCGCCTGATATAAATGCAGATCTGGGTTTGAGAGATCGAGCTATGCTGGAGTTGTTATATGCTACTGGTCTGCGGGTGAGTGAATTAATCAACCTGCAAACTTCACAGATTTCGATGCAGCAAGGTGTGGTACGTGTCATCGGCAAGGGCGATAAGGAACGACTGGTGCCGGTGGGTGAAGTCGCTCTGGACTGGTTAACGAAATACTATCACCAATCACGTCCGCAGCTGTTGATTACTAAAAATAACATCAGCCAATGTAGTGCAGCTTTCGTCACTAAACGCGGCATGCCGATGACGCGGCAAGCTTTCTGGTACATGATCAAGCGTTATGCCGTGCTTGCCGGTATTGCGCCCGAACAACTGTCACCGCATACTTTACGTCATGCTTTTGCGACACATCTGTTGAATCATGGGGCAGATTTGCGAGTTGTCCAGATGTTATTGGGTCATAGTGATATCTCAACAACGCAGATATATACACATGTTGCAGATCAGCGTCTGCGTGATATGTATTCGCAGCATCACCCTCGTGCCTGATACTTCAATATAATAATAAATTTTGGCAGTCTTCTTATAATAAAGTCCATCGAACTATAACTAAGCTATATCAACATTTTATTGAATTAACTATAATTCGAGTTGTCTTGATACCAGACTTAAATAACTAACTAGCGTGCAATATGAAATTTTCCCCCCTGTTATTACTAATCATCTCTTTATTCACAAGCTTTACGGCTACTGCAGACACCTCTGGTAGCGAGCAGTTAAAACAGGCATTAGCTAAAAGCATGCCTGGTGTAATACCTAGCAGTATTTCAGCTACACCTATTGAAGGTTTGTATGAGGTTATAGTGGGTTCGCAAGTAGTCTATATGAGTGTCGATGCACGTTATATGATCGAAGGCGACCTGTTTGATTTGAGGACCAAAGCCAACGTCAGTGAAAATGCAAAATCAGCAATTCGTCTGGCAGCTATCAATAAGCTCGGCGAAAAAAATATGTTGGTCTATAAGCCTGAAAAGGTTGAAAACGTCATCACCATAGTGACAGACATCGATTGTCCTTATTGCCGCCGTCTGCATAGTGAAGTCCCTGATTACTTAAAAAATGATGTCGAAGTCAGGTATATTTTTATGCCGTTAAAAGGAGCTTCTGATATGAAAAAGACGATTAGTGTCTGGTGTGCTGATAATCCACAGAAGGCACTGGATATCGTTAAATCAGGTGGTGAAGTTGAAGAAAGAACCTGTAATAACCCGGTTAAAGAGCATATGAAACTGGCGCGAGAACTCGGTGTGCGTGGTACGCCGGCAATTATTATGGAAGACGGTCAATTATTGCCAGGTTATGTTCCAGTGGACAAGTTAATCGCTGAGCTTCGTAAATAATCGAGTTTTATAAATAGCATTTCAATTTTCAGGCTGGGATTCACCGATTTTTAATTCTAATTGGTCCCTGGTTTTTTGGGTGTTTTCCTTTTTTATGCTGATAAAAACTTTTTATTAATTCAAAATCTTTGTCGATGTCACCTGTTGGCATGATGATTTCTCCCAGGCCGAAGGTGCGGCTAGGGTAGTCGACATAAGCCAGGCAAATAGGGACTTTTGCTTGCAACGCAATGTAATAAAAACCGGTTTTCCAGTACTCTGTTTTTGAGCGTGTTCCTTCGGGGGTTAGACCAAAAATCATCTCTTTTCGATTATTAAATTGCTCGGCAATCTGCTCGATAAAACCAGTGTGAATAGATCTATCTACTGGGATGCCTCCCAATGCACGAAGAATATAACCTAGCGGCCCGACAAATAGCTGTTTTTTACCCACCCAGGTCAGGTGTATCCTGGCTGACCAGAAACAGAGCAGGCCGATCGGTAAATCCCAGTTTGTCGTATGCGGTGCACCGATTAGAACAAATTTTTTTTCTTCTGGCAGTGTGATGTCAACATGCCATCCAATAATTTTCAATATTATTTTTGAGAGTGTCACAAGCATGTTTGGCGACAGTCTCAGCTTTAGGAGGTTTCTTTACAGGCCAGTAAAACTTCGTCGACATGGCCTTTTACCTTAACGCCACGCCACTCTCTGATAAGAGCGCCATCTGTATCAATTAAAAATGTACTACGGTCAATGCCCATGTACTCTCTGCCGTATAATTTTTTTAGTTTTATAACGTCAAACTGTTGGCATAGGGATTCATCTTCGTCTGAAAGCAGATCAAAATTAAAGTTTTGTTTGGCTTTGAAGTTTTCGTGTTTTTTTATACTGTCTCGTGAGACGCCTAGTATGATGGTATTCTGACGCGTGAATTTAGCTTTGGCGTCACGAAAATTCTGACCTTCTGTTGTACAGCCCGGTGTGTTGTCTTTGGGGTAGAAATAGAGTACAACTTTTTTCCCTGTCAGGTCTTTAAGGGCGATCGTTTTATCACCTGTTGCTGGCCGTGAAAAGTTTTTAACTTTTTTACCTATTGTTACCATGTTATTTCCGGAGCGCTTTAATATAGGCGTTATCTATAAGTTACAGGTTTGTTAATTCTGCATCGAGATTAAGTTCATCACAGGTTTGCATGAAAGCATCGCGCAATTTCGCAATGTTGGTCTCTGCTGGAATGCCTACGGTCATGTGCAGTGCAAACATTGGTGAGCCAGTATGAGGTGCAGAGTAACTTTCTGTCTGCAGGTTGACGATGTTGATATTATGCCTGGCAAAAAAGCTGGCGATGTTGTTGACGATACCAGGATGGTCCAGTGCAGCTACTTCCACGGCATAAGGAATAGTGTTTTCCTGAGTACCATGTTCTGTGGTAGTTTTTATCAGCAGCCGCATTTGCAGTGCCTGTTCGATCTCGTTTGCTTGTGTCTGTAGTGCATCAAGTGACGATTGTTGACCGCTGATCAGAAGTAATACTGCGAATTCTCCACCGAGTACAGTCATGCGGCTGTCTTCGATATTGAGTGAATGCGTGTAGACAATGTTACTGAGTTCGTCGACGATGCCAGGACGATCAGCCCCGACTGCTGAAATTACAAGTTTTGTAGTCATGTGGGTAACTGCGTGAAAAAATATGAGATACAGTGTAAACAAAAATGAGGTAAACGCAAATTAAATACGAATACCTGCTAGCGGCTATGAGCCGACTTACAGGAAAAAAACTATTTTTCCGCAAACTGGACGCGGATGAACGTAAATAAAAGATTTATTGGTATGTTTTTTAGGCTGACACTACGTGGTAATGCTGTGGACCTGTGTTTTTAAAAAAATTATTTTGTTTTAATTTGCGTTCGATCCGGCGTCCTTTTGCGGAAGATTTCAAAAAGTTTTTGACTTCCGCTAAGACTCAACAACAGCCGTTCGGTTTTGTGCAACGACTAGTATGAGTTAATACAACTCAACTAGCAATACGCAACGAACCAGTAGACGACATAA
>CAWBXM010000047.1:0-14003 GCA_963792545.1 uncultured Gammaproteobacteria bacterium
TAACGTTACCCTATGAATACGCAGAGCCGGGTTTTATTCTTATCGATGAATATAACGAGATGAATAACAACTGGTTCTGTGAAAATATCAGAACCACGAATCCATGCGGTGAACAAGGTCTGCCTGAATATGGCGCCTGTCTGCTGGGATCTATCAATCTGACGCATCTGGTAAAACAGCCCTTTACCGATAAAGCCAGTTTTGACTGGGATACTTATACAGAAGTAGTGAAGGTGTTCACCCGTATGCTGGATAACGTGGTTGAAATTAATGGCCTGCCGCTACAGCAGCAACGAGAAGAGATCGAAAGTAAGCGGCGTCATGGCATGGGTTACCTGGGACTGGGTTCAGCTTTAACCATGATGGGCATCCGCTATGGTTCGGATGAGTCACTGGTCTTTACCGAAAAAGTTACACGTAAACTGGCGCTGGCAGGTTGGCAGGCCGCACTCGAACTGGCAAAAGAAAAAGGTCCGGCGCCCATTCTCGAACGAGATTTTAAAATCAGCTCAGAGATGCTGAGTCGACGGCCAGAGATGAAAAAAGATGGCTGGAAAGTAGGTGCTAGCATCAAAGGTAAAGTGTTACATGCGAAGTACAGCCGTTATATGCAGAAGGTTGCTGAAGTTGATCCAGAGCTGGTCGCAGAACTGGAAAAAGTCGGCGCACGTTTTACTCATCACAGCTCGATCGCCCCGACGGGCACCATCGCATTGTCTATCGGTAACAATGCAAGCAACGGTATCGAACCTAGCTTTGCACACCATTACTCACGCAACATTATTCGCGAAGGTAAAAAGAGTAAAGAAAATGTTGATGTCTGGTCATTCGAGCTTCTCGCATACCGCGAGATAGTGAATCAAAAAGCAAAACCATTCTCAGAGAAAGAAGATGAGAAGTTACCGGAGTATTTCATCAGTGCAGATGATGTCACGCCAAAACAGCATGTGGATATTCAGGCTGCAGCACAAAAGTGGATCGACTCATCGATATCGAAGACAGCAAATATACCAACAGACTTCCCCTACGATGAATTCAAAGATATTTATCTCTATGCCTATGAGAAACATCTGAAAGGCTGCACCACGTTCCGCTTTAATCCGGAAGTGTTCCAGGGTGTATTAGTTAAAGAATCAGACCTGGAGAATACAACCTATCGTTTCACACTCGAAGATGGCAGTATTATCGAAGCCAAAGGCAACGAAGAAATAGACTACGACGGAGAAATACACACCGCAGCAAATCTATACGATGCACTAAAAGAAGGCTACTACGGAAAATTTTAGAAACACATCATTTGTGATCCCCTGTAGGAGCGGAAAAAATTGTCTGGAACAATTTTTCACGTAAGCCGCGAAGGGCTTCTACATGGATGTAGATGTTAGAGCAACGCAGGAGCAGTTACCGAGTGAAGCATAGGGATATGCTGAATAATGTATTCCACGATGCCAGAACAAGGCCCCTGTAGGAGCGGAATGTATTCCGCGATGCCAGAACAAAAAAATTATAACCACAAGCTATTCGCATAAACCAGCCTGCCGAATAGATGCAAAAAACAAAAGGGTAAAAAATGACCATACAAATAAAAAATAAAATCGTATCTTACGAAGTACTCAACAACGAGACTACAGCCACTGGAAATGCAACAGAGTGTCCTCCTGAGCAATTCGTATCCGAAACAAAACCTGCAAAAGCAGAGATAATCCAGATGCACGAAAAGCTCGAGCGCCCGGAAATGCTTCTCGGCTCGACGTATAAAATTAAAACACCGCAATCAGAACATGCACTCTACATCACCATCAACGACGTATTGCTTAATCAGGGCACCGAACATGAGATGCGTCGTCCTTACGAGATTTTCATTAACTCGAAGAACATGGATCACTTCCAGTGGATAGTTGCGCTCACTCGAATCATCTCGGCAGTTTTCAGAAAAGGTGGCGATGTAACATTCCTCGTAGATGAACTGCGCAGTGTGTTTGATCCGCGTGGTGGTTACTTTAAAAAAGGTGGCAAGTACAAACCGTCACTGGTGGGCGAGATCGGTGACGCTATCGAATGTCACATGAGAATGATCGGCATGATCGAAGACAGCGGAATGGATGACTGTCAAAAACAGATGCTCGATGCCAAAAGAAAAGAGTATGAAACGATTCATTGTAATGAAGGTAAAGTCACAAAAAATAATAACATGACAAAAAGCGCACCAGGAAAAGACAGCGCAAATGAAACTGATACAAACGAAACTAGCGCGAATGAAACAGGGGCTTTCCCTGCCACTTCTCAGTTATGTAAAAAGTGTAATACCAGGGCAGTTATCAGTATGGATGGGTGTATGACATGTCTGAACTGTGGCGACTCTAAGTGCGGTTAAGCGCACTTGCCAATATTCCAGCATTACATCGACGCCGTCCGGCTCGCCTGGACAGACTATTCTAACGACACCCCCCTCCATTGTATCCGATACGAAACAGGGTATTAGCGAACTGCGCTTGCCAGGGAAATATGAATCGCCCCTGTTTCACACAATCATAAGCTCACCTTATTAGAAGCCAGGTAGAAACCCCTTATATATTTACGTGTTTTTGAGCTTAAGTATTTCAGTATACCGTCGATACTATCAATAATCGCTGACACAGAGGAATTTGATGGCCTTTAATATAGCCATCAAGCTGCTTCTCCCTCGTGCATAGCCATTGTATCTTTATGACTGAATATCTTTACTTATTAGTGGATATTCAAATAATGCGGAGCTTGAGAAAAAATGTTTTTAATTCCAAACAAATGTTATCTGAGTAATGCCTTTTGCAACATATCAATTAGAACCCAGATATGGATTGGATTTGGATTGATTCTCGCCATACTGTTAGTTGTCTCATTGAGCACACTTAGCAGCTTTTCTATTTTGAATGATGGCATCAGTGATGTCACAGAAAAGGCGCAACCTGTTGTGTTGGCTGCACAAAATCTTGAAACTGAACTGGAATCAGCCAGCAATGCTCTTGGTTTTTATTTATTAACTAAAGAAGAAACTTATAAAGTGAGTTATATAAAACACCTTGATATGGCAGTCAATCTGGCCAGGCAATTCACTGACTTTGATCTTGTTGCAGAAGATGAAGCATACAGCGCCGTTGTCAAAGAAGTACAGAGCGATCTCAATAAATTATCAAGCTATAAAGACAGGATGATAGAGTTAGCCAGCAATGATATAAAAAATATTCCCGCCCAACTGATCGCCTCTGAAAAACTCAATCCCATGGCACAACAGTTACAATCTATGATTAGCCAGATGATCGTTTCTGACTATGAAGAGGATAATGCGGATGCTGTTCGTGATGAGTTTCGTCAGGCTATATATGACTTGCGTTATTACAATGTACAAATTGCCAGTGAATTACGTACCTTTCTTGCCTTCAGATCTGACAGTAACATACAGAATATGCATGCAATCATGGAAGTAGTTGAGTCTAAATTAAAGCTTATTCAAGCTTCTGAAGAACTGTATACATTCGAACAATCTGATTTAATGGAAACATTTATCAATGTGAATAGTGACTACTATAAAGCATTAAATGAAACGATTAATGTTCACTCCACAGATAAATACCGGACAGATATTTATCTGGTCAAAACAGAAATAGGACCACTGGTTTTAAAAACCGAATCCCATCTGAGCTCTCTGGTTGACCAACTCAAAGAATTAATTACCGATACCAGTAATGAACTCCAGGAACAGGCTTCAGGTGCCAGCAATAAAATAAAAACAGGTATCGTTATTGGTATTCTGCTCGGTATCATTATCGCCTTCTTCATGGCACGTATCATTACATTCCCGATTAATGCTGCCGTTGACGCCATGGATGATCTGGCAGAAGGTGAAGGTGATTTAACCCATCGACTGGATGAAAAAGGTAAATCAGAAATCGCGAAAATGGCGAAAAGCTTTAATCGTTTTGCCACTAAAGTGCAGGCATTAGTGTCACAGGTAGCAGGTAGTGTAGAGAATTTATCAACAGTCGTTGGTGATGTTTCCAGTATTGTTGATCAAACTCAGGTCGGTTCAAAACAACAACGTCAGCAAACCGAACATGTCGCATCGGCGATTACTGAAATGACAACCAGCGGTACAAAATGTCGCCTCGAATGCTAATTTGGCTTCG
Source organism: uncultured Gammaproteobacteria bacterium (assembly GCA_963792545.1). GTDB lineage: Bacteria > Pseudomonadota > Gammaproteobacteria > SZUA-229 > SZUA-229. The sequence goes on from CAWBXM010000047.1 coordinate 4,164, forward strand.
GCTTCTGCTCAAGAAGCCGATGAATATGCCAAGTCTGGGCAAACTATTGTTGGTGATACCGTGTCATCCATTAATTCACTGGCTGCGGAAATAGAAACCGGCGCCAATGTCATCAACACCTTGTCACAGGATGTCGTGTCTATTGGCTCGGTGCTGGATGTCATTAAAGATATTGCCGAACAGACCAATCTCCTGGCCTTAAATGCAGCAATTGAAGCGGCGCGTGCCGGTGAGCAGGGGCGAGGATTTGCCGTGGTCGCTGATGAAGTTCGTACGCTGGCTAACCGTACACGGGAATCGACAACCGAAATTGAATCCATGATTAAAAACTTACAGGTACAGGCAAACGCAGCGGTTGATGCTATTACCAAGGGGCAGGAAAAGGCACATGCCAGTGTCGATAACGCCTCAAATGCGGGCAAGGCGCTGAATGAAATAACCAAGTCTGTTGCGACTATTACTAATATGAATATTCAGATTGCCAGTGCATCCGATGAACAAAGCGGCGTTGCTGAAAAAATCAATCAGAATGTCGTGGATATCAGTCATGTTGCTGACGAGAATGCAATAGCATCAAATCAACTTGCCTCATCCAGTGACGATCTGGCTCAACTGGCTAGTGAATTACAAGAACTGGTTTCACATTTTAAATATTAGTATTAAGTATTAGTTGGGCGAGAAAAAAGGGGGCGACCCCTTTTTTCCGTTATCAACCTTTCGCAGTAAAAGCAAACGCTTTATCGTGCACGTACAGAATAAACACAATAAACAAAGCAATAAACAAGACACCCACATTGTAGAAAATAAAAAATAACTTCCTCGTTATTTGGAAAGAAAAACACAAATGTTAAGTGACGGACTTAAGGTGAGTTAACAATCTGTACTCATAAAAGTACAGGTAGGCTATATACCGGCAACAGCAATCCCAGAACTGATTTCATTCAGCTCTCATCTTGAATGATTGAAAACATGGGTTAACGACTTGAGAAAAAGATTTCGCAATGGCAAAAGACGTGAACCCAGTGTTGGCCGATTTCTTCACAGGCGTGTTTGACATGGTCGGCGATGCTCGAAACTTTTACCTGAAAATGTATCGTGCCCGCATAAAACTGCGCGGCGTAGACAGCGCGATACGCAGTGATAATAGGGCGTGGAATCGAGAGATACCAATGTCTTCCTTGGTTTTGGCATAGCGCTGTCCTTTGCTGATTGCTTGCATGAGATTACAAACTTGGTAAGTTGGTGTCAATTATTTTTGTGGGTGTGCATGAATGATCTGGCATAATATCCTGCATGATGCGTTAGCTTTTCTGAAATCCTTTCAAGCTCTTCCCTACTCAATTGTTTTTATTGAATAAAACAATAACAAGGGTATGATACTGCATAATTAAACATGTCAATTAGGACATCTATTGGTATTGTAGTTAGCTTACGAAAGAGTGAGAGAAAATGAGTCCATTAATTGAGCACGCAGTGACAGTTTTTATGGCATTTTTTGCAATTATGAATCCTATTGCAAATACGACAGTCTTCGCTGGATTAACTGGGAATAAGGATAAACTTGAGCAGGCTAAAATTGCAGCCAAGGCTCTAATGATTACCTTTATTATAATTCTGCTATTTGCTGTGCTGGGTAAGGCAATCTTTCATTTATTTGGTATAACTCTTCCTGCATTGCGAATAACTGGAGGTATTTTAGTTTTTCTTGTTGGATACCATATGCTTCAAGGTGCAAACTCAAAGTTGCATACAGCTCAAGAAAGTGATGATGTAGATATAGCCGTGTCACCTTTGGCCGTACCTCTTTTAGCTGGTCCAGGAACTATTGCAACGGCGATGAATTATTCATCAGCTGGAGGGTGGATGGAAATTGTTGTGACAATACTTGCGTTTGCAACCTTATGCCTTATCACCTTCTTTTGTTTTATTTTTAGCTCAAAAATTTCATCGATAGCTGGCGAGAGTGGGCTTAGTATTGTTACTCGTTTAATGGGATTGATTCTGGCTGTAATTGGAGTACAAATGCTGATAGTAGGTATTAAGGCTGCTATACATATTCCGATTATAAGCTGACAAATAACTGCACTGGAAAAAATATTTGTTTCGCTCAATTTTTCCTGTGAGCTAGGCATTAGAGTGCAGAAGCAAAAAAATATGATACGAAATGAAATCATAAATTTTCAAGACATACCAAATGTTGGCAAAGTCATTGAAAAAGATTTTATTCTCATAGGGTTAAAAGAACCAATTGAGTTAGTAAAAAAAGACCCATATCTAATGTATAACGAACTTTGCAATGTTACGCAGCAGAGACATGATCCATGCGTTATAGATGTATTTATTTCAGCTGTAAACTATATGAAAGGTGGCCCACCTAAAAAATGGTGGGAATTTACAAAAGAACGTAAAATAAAAATGGCTGGTAAATAATGTACTCTAACAAGCGACTGTGGCGTCAACCCCAACAAAAAGTGCTCCGCCACTTATTTTAGACTTTGGATGAGAATATTAAAAAACTAAGTAAATGAGTATTAGTAAAGCATTTGGTCTATTCATAATAATTACAAACCTTCTAGGCTGTACAAATGATAATGTGCTAACTAAAGAAGAAGTTGAAAATCAAAATAAGTCCTCAGAAATTGTAACTGGTATTCTGTTTGATAATGATCTTGATGAATCTGCCTCCTACAATATAAGAAAAGATGGCTACGTCGTCATACAATTTGACAGTTCTGTATCAGAAAATAAATATACTAATGTGGTCAATCAACTTAGATCGAACCACTTAATCACTGGCGTTTGGGCAGAACAAAGTGGCGTTGAAGTATGTCCATTACGGTAACAAACTATCATATAATAATCGTTTAAGCCTGACTTCCGCTGCGGCCACTTAGCTCAAACTTTAAGTGTAATAATATCTTATAGAACTTATGAACCAACTCATAATGACAGAATACAAATCCCAAAAGGAGCTTGCTTATGAAAGTACTCATTGTTTTAACCTCGCACGATCAACTGGGTGATACTGGCAAAAAAACAGGCTTTTGGCTGGAGGAATTTGCCAGTCCTTATTACCACTTAAAAGATGCAGGTGTACAAGTTGCCCTGGCTTCACCGCTTGGTGGCAAACCGCCGCTTGACCCGAAAAGCCATGAACCTGATTTTCAAACCGATGATACGCGACGATTTGACGATGACCAGGCCGCTCAGGATAAACTGGCGAATACTGCTAAATTGGCTGAAATGAAAGTGGAAGATTTTGATGCGGTATTCTATCCCGGTGGCCATGGTCCATTATGGGACCTGTATAATGACAATGATTCAATTGCGCTGATTGAAGGATTTATTACTGCCGGAAAACCTGTAGCGACAGTCTGCCATGCTCCGGCGGTGTTATTAAAGGCCAAGGATAAAAATGGTGATCCGTTGGTAAAAGGTAGAAAAGTCACTGGTTTTAGTAACTCCGAAGAGGCCGCAGTCGAATTAACCGATGTCGTACCCTATTTGGTCGAAGATCAGCTTATCGCAATGGGCGGAGCGTACCAGAAGGTTGAAGACTGGAATTCGTTGGCCGTTGTTGATGGTTTGATTATAACAGGACAGAATCCTGGTTCGTCAGCTGCTGTTGCTGAAGCTTTGGTAAAAGCTCTAAACTAATTGCAGGGCACATAGCAAGAACATTAGCGGATTGCTAAAAGCTGATGTAGGCGTTAGGTAGAACAAAATATTATTATGTATGGGCAACCACAATGAGAGACGCTGAATGAAAGCACCCGATATACCACAAGATGAACAGGCCCGCATCAAAGCACTTCGTTCACTCAATGTACTAGACACACCTTCAGAGGAACGATTTGATCGACTGACAAGATTGGCAAAACGCATGTTCGATGTGCCAATAGCACTCGTAAGTCTTGTCGATGAAAACCGCCAATGGTTCAAGTCCTGCATAGGACTTGATGTTAGCGAAACACCACGAGATATTTCATTTTGTGGGCACGCGATTCTCGGTTCTGAGGTATTTATAATTCCCGACACCAAAAAGGATGAACGTTTTACGGACAACCCATTGGTCCTGAATGATCCACATATTCGTTTTTATGCAGGATGTCCGCTGAGATACATTGGACGGTAGGATGTTGGGGACTTTATGCATCATCGACACAAAGCCAAGAATTCTTAACGAAGAAGATCTTGAAGCCTTGAAGGATCTTGCGGAACTAGCAGAACATGAACTTATGGCTGTTCAATTAGCAACTCTGGATGAGCTCACAAAAATATCCAACAGGCGAGGCTTTATTACACTTGCCAAACATAGTCTGGACATATGTGCTCGCCAAAAAATTCCAGCCTCACTTGTTTTTTTTGATCTTAATGAGTTTAAGCCGATCAATGACCAATTTGGCCATGCTGAGGGAGATACTGCATTAATCGCATTTTCAGACGAATTAAAAAATACATTTAGAAATTCGGACGTCCTTGCCCGTTTAGGAGGTGATGAATTCGCCGTGCTATTAACCGATACATCAATGGAGTCCGCTGAAAAAACTATTGCACGTCTGCGTCATTCCATAGAGCAATACAATAAAGACTCTAATCGTGGATATGAAATATCCTTCAGTGATGGCATCGCGCCTATAGATCATGAAGACAATCTTTCGATTGAATCGCTATTGAGTCAGGCAGACTCATTAATGTATGAAAAAAAACATACACCGCCTAGTGATACTGATAATGAATAGCTGAATAACAAGTGCACATTGAATACATATCTATTAATCTACCTGATAAATCACTCCTCTGGAATTTTTCTACGCTTCGCAAAATCCCGTGAGCTTAAACGTTATATATCTAAAAACATTTAATAGCATGAATAAAGAAATCATCGTTACCTTCAAAGGAGAATAAATACAAGCTGAATCAAATGGCGAAAAAAATATTAAGTTTGCGACAGATCTTTGGGCTGAAATTGTGGAATCATGTAAAAAACATAATTGTTATAAAGTGCTTGGTATAGCAAACACAACATCACCTGTAAGCACAATCGAATCCGTTCAGCATGTAGACTTATTTGAGCGATTAAACATAACTAATAAATATAGAATCGCATGGGTTGAATTAAATCAACAACATGAAAAAATAACTCGGCTAATTGAGGTCTTTCTTTCCTCTAGAGGGATAGATTGTAAAGTCTTAAGCAATGAAAACGAAGCTATAAAGTGGTTATTTTATGGCAAAATGCCTAACATATAGTCCAACTTGACCGGCGCAAACGATGTGCCGTCAAGTTAACTTAAATATGAATTAAAGGGGTCGGTGACAGATGATAATCAATTACAAAACTAAACACTTTTTATTTGTCACCAATCCCTTTAATTATTCAGCCACCTTTATTATGTTATCCATTCTTTTGTGGCCCCTTGGCGTCGTACAGGCGCAAGAGCTGTTGTTTCTCACTTTTGCCGAGGGCCCAACTGATACCGGTAAAATATACAGTACGGAGACTATTGCGCAGGCCCCTACCTTGTCGGTAGTTGAGGGACAGCAGGTGATATGGAAAAAATCCAGGGGTAGGGATTATCAATTGCAAGCCGCTCCCCAAAGTTGGACCTGGACACAGGTACAACAGGTGGCCCGAGAAGAAACTTATATTGCGGTAACAACGCGAAGTGAAGGGGAGAAGGTGTCTGTAGAGGTGAACTACTTCAACCGGGAAGGAGAACAGAGCATGTCCTATAACAGTACCGTCTATGGTGTTATGGGCCAGTGGATCCCGTTGCTACAGCCGACCACGAGTCCACAGGCTGATGGGAAAAAAGTTTATACTGTTGGAAATTCGACCCAACAGCTGTCGCTAAAGGTTGAGCCAGGCATAAAATAAACCAGTTAATAAGAATTAAAGGTTCGGTGATAAATGATAGTCAATTACAGAATTAAACACTTCTTATTTGTCACCGACCCCTTTAATTTAAATGAAAAATAACATGTCCACCTTTATAATTATATTACTTGTCGCCGGCATTGTTTACCTTGCATTATTTCATAAACCATCACATCATTCTGAAGCTGAACTAAAAAAATGGTTTAGTACTAAGCTCATGGAAATTGCTGTCGGTCTTGAGAGCGATATTGAAAAAGATAAACAAGGCGAATATCCACACGCGGGTAAACAATCGTTCGAAAAACGCGGTTCGATTACTTATTTATTGCGCGATAAGAATAACACGCGTTTTGATATCTCGGATAAGAACAATCTGCGTTCGCAAGACATCATAGAAACCGTTGGTTACAAAACATTGCAACAAAAAACTGATGCGCTAAATCTTGTTATTCGTTTAGATGAAAAAGAGGTTGAAGGTGATGGGGTGAATACATTCAATGAGCTCGATGAATATATCGACGACTTTCCGCGTTATTATACGGTTACGATAAGCGGATGGTAGTCTTTAAATTGCTAGAGGCTCACAATTGCTTTCGTGGGCTGTTCATGAATGTTGGTAAAAATCGATAGTGATGTATGTTAAATAAATTAGGGGTGGAGTATTGCAAACTTTAGTTAAGAAATGGTTCCGCGAAAAGGAATCTGGTTTTCTGGATAATGGGGGTGGCGCGGACATAATGGTACGCAAAGCTGACCTTGTTAATTGCCAGTTTTTGAAAGTTGGTGCCACAGTTGAGTTCGAGTGTCACATAGATAAACGGGGATTGATCGCCAAAAAGGTTAAGCTTTTGAATCAGAAGCGGGCGCAACATGGAGGTCGAGAAAACAAACCATATCGCCCGGGTGTCATGACATAAGGTAACAACGTGAGATTGCAACTTTAAAATCTCAATTATTTTTGTGGATATTTTCGTGGGCGTTCATGAATGTTCGTCGAGTTTTTCAACGCTGCAGACTGAGGGAAAACGCAAAATTGTACGTACTCTGTCTCCGTAGTTAACAATTCTAAAACGAATAAATAATGACGATCGAAACAAGCTGGTTAATTGGGTTGCATATTCCTGCACAATTATTGCCGACAGCAGTGTTGTGGTTTGCGAATATTGTATTTGGCATATTGTTATTGGCTTCAGCGAGAAAAGTGTCTTTAAAACAATTGCTGGCGAATAAACCAAATCAGCATGTGTATTTTGGTGCACTGGTTGCTCTATTGTTGATGTGGGGGATAAAGGCAGGTGTGACGCCGGGTTTAGGTTTTCATCATCTAGGGGCGACCTTGTTTACTCTGATGTTTGGCTGGCCGCTGGCATTGATCGGGTTAGGCGTAATCATGTTTGCTAGTATATTTGTGCAGCATACCGAGTGGCTTAGCCTGGGTATTAACGGTTGTTTGAGTATTGCGATACCGGTGTTTACCAGTTATGCAGTATTAAAACTGTCACAAAAATATTTGCCGGATAATTTTTTTATATATATTTTCGTTGTCGCATTTTTTGGTGCGGGAATTGCTGTTGCGGCAAGCCGCCTGGCCTCAATCGTGCTACTGAGCCTGGTTAATGCATATCCCGATACAAAATTAATCGAAGAGTCATTGATATATACCCCGTTGTTCATGTTCCCCGAGGCTTTTATCACGGGGATGCTGGCCAGTATATTTGTGGTATATAAACCTGAGTGGATGATAACCTTTGATGATGATCGTTACATCAAAGGTAAGTGACAAAAGCTCTGGCAGCTTTTTCATGTATTCTACGGTACTGTTTATATCACCGTGATTCATTCACTACATTTGTAAATATCAAACGTCATTGAACCATCAACTGCCGGTTTATGGGCGACGATGGAGTCACCACCAAGCGATGCAGCTTTATTTTTTGCAAGGGTGATGAGTTCTTCAGTGACGGTATTTTTATCACGTGTGATGATACCCACTTTCTGCACGACCGATATGATTGTGGTGCTCAGTTTCTTACAGGATTTCACGTTAAAGGATTTGACTAGCGTGACGTCTTTACTTTCTTTGGTGGGTTCGACCCAGGTACAGGCGGACAAAAAGATAACGGTTAAACATAAAGCATACGGTTTTAATTTCATTGCGGATAACTCCGATTGTATTGCTGTGGGTACGATGAGTAATTTAATTTAAGGGCACAAGCAATTAATAGAGGTGCCCTTAAGTGTGTATTTAAACAGAAATTAAGCTATGGAGTCAGCTCTTTCCATGGCACAATTATTTTATGTGTGCGCTGAATTTCCTGGCTAAATTTCCGACCGGTAATCCAGTGGCACCTGGGCTAAACTTGCCAGCACGTTGTCTATAAGCAAGAAAAACGGACCACCCTGCATTCCGGTGTGGCAATCTGATTTACAGGTTTGGGAGATCCAGTCAGCACATGATAACTCGCGTCAGAATAGGAGGTGATCTTTGAACAAGCGTTTGCGCTTCGGGTTTGCAGTTATCGCCTTTTTGTTCATTGGGCTGGTTGTGGCCGCAGCCGTTTTCCTCTACACAGCGGACTACAACCGCTACAAGGGGCTGATTGAGCAGGTTGTCACGGATGCGACCGGTCGACAGCTAACGATAAAGGGCGACTTAACGATCGCGGTCTCCCTGCGTCCGGAGTTCGTGGTAAACGATGTGACGCTGGCCAACGCGCCCTGGGGTTCGCAGCCACAGATGGCGCACATCGGGCAGCTCCGAGTGCGCATCAAGGTTATGCCGCTACTGAAAGGAGAGGTCGACATCACACGGATCAGACTGATCGATACTGATCTGTTGGTGGAGACCGATGTCGCTGGTCAGGTTAACTGGCAGTTCGACCACAAGGCTGATTCGCGTACAGGTCCTGGTATGATGAGTCTGGCTGTAAGGCAATTGGAGATCGAGCAGCTTGCGCTTACCTTGCGCAGCGGGGAAACGGGTTCACCAGCGGCACACTACCGCCTGGATAGTCTCAAACTAACCCGCCCTGTGGGGACCGATTCACCGAGCGTTGCGCTGAACGGTAGCTCAAACCAGCAACCTGTGGTTTTGTCCGGGCAGATCGGGCGGTTAAAAGATCTGTTCGCAGGCGCACGCTACCCGGTTGATCTGTCCGGTGAGGTTGCCGGCGCAAGACTCAAGCTCCACGGCGAGATTGCCAATGTCCTGACGCTTGAAGGGTTCGACCTGGCGATCCAGGCATCGGGAACCAACCTCGCCATATTAGGTACAGGGATTGGGGTCGAAATCCCACAGACTGACAAGTTCGATATGATGGGACACCTGACGGGGAGCGGCAACCGCACTATACCAAGGTGCGGCAGGCACAAGTGGTCGTAAGCCGCTGCGCACGCAGCGCTGATTACACACTCCGGGTCGAGCCGGCGGCATACGCGGGTGACGCACAGCCAAAATGAGGCGGGAGTCTTGGCGCAGCACGGGGAGCCAACACTGCCGTTCAGCGATCGCCTCGAGAGCGAAAGCTGGTGCCACAATGGTTGAACACGTGCCGGAAAACGGCAACGACCCGATGCACTGCACATGGGCCGTTCGTGGAATCATGAGAACACAATTGCTCTCGATATCATTTTGAAGACGTTCACAAGTTATGTATGTACACACAGGACGAGATCCGAACCATGGTATTCTACCAGTGTACATCGTGCGAACGTAGAAAGCGGTCAGGTAGATTTCCTGTGAAGATTTCCTGTGAAGATTTAGGCACCGACTCGCCACACGAGGATCTTTGTGTCCTCGTGTGTGCCTCGCTAAACCGTTCCAGAAGTCAACCTCGCGCTCAGCCCCGCCACCATGGTCGCGGGCTCCAAGCAAACTTCTTCCGCCTCCAAGGCAGCGAAGGCAACTGCCACCGCTCAGAAGCCGGCCACTGGCAAGTCCAAGGCCGCAACTACCGAAC
>CAWBXM010000048.1:0-8590 GCA_963792545.1 uncultured Gammaproteobacteria bacterium
AACAGCTGTTTAGGAGAAAAACTGGGCAAGTGGAATCTTGAATATCAAAGTGCTGAAGAACCCCGACCATTTGAACTACTTGACTGCTTCGACCAGTCAATTCGTAAGTCAGGACAGGCACTGATTTTTATCGATAAAAAACTGATGCTATTACAACAGGATGGAACAACATTGAGTCAGGATGCAGTGGCAGGTAGTAGATTTATTGCCGACTTGAGTGATGGGCCCATAAAAAAAGCATTAAATTTTGTTTCATCACTACGTCGAGTTCTTATAGTAGGTCATGGCACATTAAGCGATATGCAGGTCAATGCAGTCGATAGTGAGAAAAAAACTCAGGTGAGAGCAAATTTTCGCACCTTCCAGGCAAAAGGTTCAGATGCTCAAATGACATTGCTAACCTTACTGTCTATACGTGGTTACGATCGTGCATTTGAATCATTGCGGCTCAAAATTGATCAGCTCGGCTATACAGAAGAGCATGATGTTTCCATTATGTATGATCGTTTAATTGCCGACTATCAACCATATAGTCCCAAACCTGTTATTGCTATCTCAAAGGATGAACTGGCTTTTCAGGCTGCACATGACATTATCAAAACCTATATTGAGATTGCCCGCTTAAACGAACCTGGAATCCTGGCTGATGCGGATAGTGAGTTTCTGCATGACTACCGTGTCTCTTTACGCAAAGTAAGATCGGTGGTTAGTTTATTTAAAGGCGTTTATAGCGATGAACAAACGCAAACGCTGAAACAGTCATTTTCAGATTTGATGTCGCCAACAGGTCGTTTACGAGATATGGACGTGTATTTGCTGGATCGGGAACATTACTTTGAATTGTTACCGGAGTCTTTACATGAAGGCCTGAGCATTATGTTCGATTTATTTGAGACTGAACGCAATACTCAGCTAAAAAAGATGAGAGCACACTTAAAAAGCCCCGCATACAACAAATCGATAAATAGTCTGCTTTCACTATTTAGTGGATCAGACGATTTACAGCCCGGCACAAATGCTGATCATTCTGCTTATCTTTATGCCCGTGAGTTAATCTGGAAACGATATCGAAAGGTTTGCAAAATCGCTAGAGCAATTGACCGGACAACCGCTGACTCAGAAGTGCACGACCTGCGCATTCATTGTAAAAAATTACGTTACTTAATGGAGTTTTTCAGCCCCATGTTTCCAGCTAAAAAAATTAAAGGTTTAATCAGGGCGCTAAAAATACTACAGGATAATTTGGGATTATTTAATGATTATTCGGTTCAACAGGATTCTTTGCAGTCATTTATTCTGACTCATACATCTAAAAACCGCAAAAAGGACTTGAGTATTGCTAAATGTGTTGGTGCATTGATTGCCATGTTGCATCAAAAACAGCTTGAGGAACGCGCCAAGGTCATTTCAAATTTTAAAATCTTTGATAGTCTGACAATACAACAACAATTTCAGAATTTATTTAAAATAGAGGGCTGAAGAATGAAAATCATAGCGTGTTACAGTAATAAAGGCGGTGTGGGGAAAACAGCGACTTCGGTAAATCTTGCTTATGAACTGGCTCAATCAGGCTACCGCACTCTGTTATGTGATCTCGACCCACAGGGTGCTTCGGGTTTTTATTTTCGTGTCAAACCCTCTAAGAAACTTAAAGACGATACTTTTTTTAAAGACGTAAAACGCTTTACCCAGGCAATTAGAGGCAGTGATTTCGACAACCTTGATATCCTGCCAGCCAATATGACATTTCGTGATTTTGATATTTTTTTATCGCGTATGAAAAATAGCCGTTCACGATTAAAAAAAGCTTTGAAGTCGGTTAATAACGATTATGATGTCATATTACTGGATTGCCCGCCTAATATATCATCGCTATCTGAAAGTATCTTCAAGGCGGCAGATCACATCGTTGTGCCTGTTATTCCATCAACATTAACTGTTCGAACCTTTGAGCAACTGATCGAATTCTTCAAGCAGCATAAATTAGGTAAGAAAAAACTGATCCCGTTTTTTTCCATGGTGCAGCGTCAAAAAAAATTACACAGCGAAACCATGAGTCAGTTACGCAGCAGGTATAAAAAAACATTTCTTGAGACGAGTGTTCCATTTTCTACCGATGTGGAAAAAATGGGTGTTCATCGTGCACCGGTAATGACCTATGCTCGCAGCAAACCTGCCTCCAAGGCTTACCATTCACTTTGGCTGGAAATACAGGCTAATCTTTAGGTTACTACAAAATAATGACTATGAAACAGTTAGAAATTGAGCGTAAATTTCTGGTAAAAACTATGCCAGATCTAACTCAGTTTCAGCAAGCTTATATTCTTCAGGGCTATATTACCCATTCAAACGATTCAGTTGAGGTTCGATTAAGGCAGAAAGATAAGCAATATTTTATTACCGTAAAATCTGGCTCGGGTATGGTCAGAAATGAGTATGAAACTTCAATTGAGCAACAGCAATTTGAAACACTATGGCCAGCAACAAAGGGTAAACGAATAGAAAAACATCGTTGGACAGGCCAGATAAATTCACAAACATATGAGCTGGATATTTTTATGGGAGAGCTGGAATCGTTAGTGCTGGTTGAGGTTGAGTTTGCTTCTACTCAACAAGCCGATGATTTTCAACCTGCCGAGTGGTTTGGGCGCGAAGTTACGCAGGATAAAAATTATAAAAATAAGGCTTTGGCGATGAATCCTCATGCTATAGATGACCGCTAATGGGAACGCCAAATAAACAATATGGCGTTATACCTTATTTTCTGCAGTCCGGGAAATTAAAAATAATTATAATTACCAGTCGTAATAGCAATCAGTGGATTGTGCCAAAAGGTAATCGTGAGCCAAATAAATCCAAACGTGAAAGTGCCTTACTGGAAGCCTACGAAGAGGCTGGTTTAACTGGACGGCTTGATAAAAACATCAAGTTTCAATTTTTCATTATGAGTCATGGTGAGAAGGTGAAGTTAACCCTATATCCCATGCGTATTAACAAGCGCTTGATAAAAAAATGGCCGGAGAGTCATCAACGTAAGCGTATAGAAGTATCTTGCGAACGAGCGCAATCACTAGTGGTATGGCCAGAATTCAGGAACTGTATAAAACATCTACAAAAATCGCTTTAACAAAAAACACAGACATCTTCATCAAAACGAGTAGCTGTCACTTTTGCAAGTGACGTATTAGATTAAGTCGGAACTAATACAGTTTATACTTCCTACACTTATAACCTTTCCACCCGTACCTTCTGGACTGAGCGCTCATCCGCATCCAGTACACTTAGTCTGTAACCCTGTTCCTCGATGGCATCACCTACGGATGGGATGTGGCGCAGGCGACTGATGATCAATCCGCCGATGGTATGTGCCTCTTCCACCGGAAAATGTACATACAGGATATCGTTAACTTCGGAGATTGGCGTTCTGCCAATCATTAGATGGACATTTTCACTCTCGTGCTCGATGTGGGTACGCTGTCTTGGGTTATATTCATCAAAGTCATATCCCACATCGATTTCGCCCACAACCTCTTCGAAAACATCTTCCATGGTGAGAATCCCGACAGCAGAACCAAACTCATCCACTACCACCGCCATGTGATCTTCACGCGCCTGCAACTGAGGAAGGGCCAGATCAATCGTCTGTTTTGGTGAAAGAAATAGTACCGAACTCATATAATCGGTAGCGGGTTTATCCATGATATCGGGTTCCATTAGATTCCATGAATCCAGGGTCAGAATATTTTTGATATTGGTAATATTGCCCTGATAGACCGGCAAGCGGTTGAAACCGTTTTTCATCACCACGCGCACCGCCTCTTTCATAGGACGAGACTCATTCATACCTATCACATCGGCCAGAGGAATCATCGCCTCGCCCACCGTGGTGTCGCCAAAGCGAATGATGCGACGAATCCGTTTGCGATCGATGGTCGACGGATTGACGGTGGATTCGGACACATCCAGCAACACCCGTAACTCTTCGCGGGTAATAAACATGTTCTGCGGAACAGTTCCATCCCCCACTAAGCGGGTAATAAAACGCGCTATGCGGCTGAAGATAAAAATTACCGGATAGAAAAGATAGGAGAAAAAACGCAGGCCATAGATTAGTCGACTGGCGATGGTATCTGCCTTCTGCTGAAAGATGCTCTTGGGTACGACTTCTCCCAGAATCAGCAGTACGGGGGTGAGTACCAGAATCGAGATCAGGTCACCTGCGGAACCAAACAGATCAATAAATATCAGCGCGCCCAGGGTGGATATGGTAACGGTGGCCACATTGGTTCCCACCAGGGTGGTACCCAGGATGACGTCCGGGGTGCGAAACAGTTTGAGTACCAATGCGGCCCCACGATCACCCATTTTTGCCTGATGCCGCAATTTAAGTTTGTCCGAATTCACCATGGCAATCTCGGAGCCTGAGAAAAACGCCTTCAGTAGCAGGAAGAAGATAATTAATATGAGTTCTACAGCCCAGTCCATTACCATCACTTATCTCCTGATTCTGGTTTGTCATCAGGTTTTCTGTCGGATGCTACCTCAGGTAACGATCCCTGATCTTCACCATCACTCTCTGAAGATGATTCACTCTCACTGTTGACAATGGTTTCAGTGCCATCAACTGCATCAACCGTATTAACCTGATGCTTGTTCGAGGAAGATACTTTTTGAACCTGAAGTTCACTGATTCTTAATCCGCTACGCGCTTTTACCGTAAAGCGAAAGCCTTCGTGTGTGATCTGATCACCCGGTTCGGGCAAGCGGTCAAACAATCTGAAGGCGACACCACCGATAGTTGACATTACCGTGTCCTCAATATCGAAGTTGGTAAGATTATAAAAATCTGTCAGACGCATATCGCCGGGTACAACATAGCTGTTCTCATCATCCTCCTGGTAGTACTCCTGTCCGACCATTTTTCCGGTAATCTCACCGAAAATAAATTTAAGAACATCTTTCATGGTGACCACACCCGACACCTCACCATACTCACCCAGGATGATAGCAACGCGAGTATTGTGCGCCTGGAAATAGTCGAACATCTCATCCACCTTCTTGGTGGGTGGAACGTAATGCGCCGGTTTCAGGATCATATCCAGGGTGACCTGAGAAAGATCACTGCCACCTCTGACCAGTTTCAGTATATCTTCGGAATGGAGAAAACCGATCACATTGTCCCAGTGCCCCTTATAGACGGGTATACGGGGGTGACGATAGCTACGGAACTTCTCTATCAATTCAGGCGCAGGAAAGTCCGCATCAAGAAACATTATACGGGGGCTTGGCGTCATGATTCGTGAAATATCCGTTTCTGATGCTTCCAGCACGTTATCGATTAGCACCCTTTCCGTGGCATCGATAATACCGGTCTTCTCTCCCTCTTCCAGAAGTGTTCTGAGTTCATCAGGCTGCAGGATGTTTTCCCTGTCAACCGCATCACCCACCACCGTGGTGGTGATGCGGTCGGCTACCATACGCACTATCTCACGCAGAGGTGTGATGATGAACATCCAGCGGGGTAAAACTTTTGCAGTGATACGGGTAGCGAACTTAATGGGGTAACTAACCGCGATGGTCTTTGGCGTCACCTCTCCTATTAATAGTAGTAGCGGTACCATGATGAGAATGTTTATCCACGCCACATCCTGCCCGGCAAAAAGTATCAGCAGAATTCCCGTCATATTCACAGCTGAGGCAATATTGACCAGTTCGTTGCCACACAGGATAGAGATGATCAAACGACGTGGCTCATCCAGCATCGCGTGAAGACTCTCAGAATTTTTGTGCCGCGATTGCCTGAGTTTTTGCAGGTCTATGCGACTGAGAGAAAACATCGCGGTCTCTGATCCTGAAAATACAGCGGACGAAGCCAATAGCACTACCTGAAACAGGATGCGAATATACAGCTCTAAATCGCCGACATTAGGCATGAGCGTGTCAAAAAATGCTTTTACTTCATCCATTTTTTTGTTCGTTTTTGAAATCTGTACAGTTTAACTCAATTTATGTCTCGCGGAGCTGGTCCTGAGAAAAAATAAATATTAACTAACACCAATCACATATATAAAACAAACAGTTATCGACTTTGTCGGCAGCTGTTTTTTATGCCTGTCATAAAATATGGCGGAAAACGTGCGGTTAGAACCGAGTGGTCAGCTACTTGGCTTTAGATACCATAATTATTATCACAAGTTAAAGCAAAGACTTGCGTCATAATTTTGTGCCAATGTTGTTCAACTGTTTGCTCAGGTGTAACTGAAACATCTCAACAACAACCGAGCGGTCGACCAGCGTTAAAAGTCCAATGTAAAACCCAATGTTTTTGAATGTGAGCTACCACCCCACATAGAAGACATTAGGGGGGGCGGTCACTTCTGATAAGAATTCGTGGAGAGAGGATATTTAATATACAAACGAAACAATATTTAAATTAGTTAATTTTTAAGTGTTTCCATTGTGTATACAAATTCTTCAGCATTATCACCACGAAGATTTTCTGCAAGACCAATTAAACCATCAGTCAGATATTTCGCCTGTATACCTTTTGAACGAAGATAGGTCATCGCAATGATTGCCCTGTCTTTATGTGGGCATGCGGTAACAATAATTTTGTTTCTATCAATTTCATTCAGTCTTTTTGGTAGTTCATTCAAAGGTATGTTCTTTGAATACCCCACGTTCCAAGCGGTGTGTTCTTCCTGAAATCGTATATCAATCAATTGTGCTTTCCCTTCCATCAATAATTTTAGAAGGCCTTTGCTGTCCATTTTCATTTCTTTCCTTGCTTCATAATTGAAGTTAGAAATATATGTTTCTAATTGCTGGTCATTAGCGTTTGCAGTTGTGTATGCTCCGAACAATAGAATATAAATTAATATTTTCTTCATGAATGTCACCAAAGTTATGTAGCGTGAGTTTTACAGTGTGGTCATTACTGATTCGTCGTACTGTTTCTATCCGACAAGCCAACTTTCAACCGTTTTTCTGTCTGGTACGCCGCCAGCATGAA
The DNA here is from genome assembly GCA_963792545.1 of uncultured Gammaproteobacteria bacterium. Classification (GTDB taxonomy): domain Bacteria; phylum Pseudomonadota; class Gammaproteobacteria; order SZUA-229; family SZUA-229. The sequence continues at coordinate 7,013 of CAWBXM010000048.1, forward strand.
CAATGGTGTCGTCAATAACCACGCCCGGCGTGCTCATTACGCCGTAAGACATAATGTCACCAATATCTTCGACTTTTTCAAGATCAACTTCAGCGCCAACCTTCTTGGCTACTTCATCAATCAGTTTTAATGTGGCTTTGCAGTTTGCGCAGCCTGAACCTAATACTTTAATGTTTTTCATGGATATAACCTTGCTCGTATATTTCTATGTTGAATATAATATTGCCTAAATTAGCAACAGGATTGACCGCTTGGTGTTGGTGTGCAGCCGCAGCTTTCTTCTTCTACAGTTATAGACACAGCAGAACTGCAGCAGTCAGATGTTTCGTTTTCTGTTTCAGAAATAGTGGATGTTTCAGTTGTTGTGGACTCTTCATCAAACGCTGCATCAAGTTTCTGCGATGCTTCATCACGGATGTGGCGGGCGATTTCAATCACAGCATCAATCTGATGTTCTGGTATTCCTGCACCACGTAACCGGTCAAGCTGACACAAGCCCATGTCGGGATGTTTTGATGCAATACCTGATGCCAGTCAAAATCATGGCAACAATAGATGAATGTAATTGCTAGCGATTGTTCAGACATAATAATAATCCTCGAAAATATATTTTTTACATAGCAATTGCTTATGTGATTGCGTTGAAAATATAACCGACCAGTGTGAATGATACTGCCAAAACTGTTGCATATATCGCTAGTGCAGGCCAACGAATCACTTTGCGTAGAATCAGCATTTCCGGTAACGACAAAGCAGCGATACTCATCATTAATGCCAAAGTGGTGCCTATCGCTACGCCTTTACCAAGCATGGCTTCTGCCAGTGGTATAACGCCTGTCGCATTCGAATACAAAGGAACGCCAAGAATGACCGCACCCGGCACCGCAAACCAGTTGTCTTTACCGCCCAGGTATTCAACCACCCATGCTTCAGGCACATAGCCATGGAACAGTGCGCCAAGCGCAACACCAGCAAACACCCATTTCCATATACGACCTACAATGTCTTTGACTTCGCCGATAGCATAACGGTGACGACCTGCCAGTGACGTATCCGGTTTAGCCATTTGCGATTCACCCATTTGGATCTTCCAGACGTAATCTTCAACCCATTGTTCGGGCTTAAAACGTTCCATCACCGCGCCTCCAACATAGGCGACGACTAATCCGGCACCGATATACAATGCTGCAAGCTTCCAGCCAAGTATGCTAACCAGAATGACCGCAGCGACTTCGTTAATCATCGGGCTGGCAATTAGAAAAGAAAAGGTAACACCTAACGGAATACCTGCTTCGACAAAACCTATAAACAGCGGTACCGATGAGCAGGAACAAAAGGGTGTGACTGCACCCAAGATAATGGCAAGAGTCCGTGCCAGCCATTTTGGCTTACCACGTACATATTTTCGTACACGTTCAGGGCTGAGCATGGCGCGCAGCAGGCCCATAATATAAATAATAATAAATAACAGGAAGAATATCTTCGCTGTATCCATGATGAAGAATTGTAGGGCTGTGCCAGTATGTGATGCCGGGTTCAGCCCAAGCAAGTCATAAACAATAAAATTGGCAAGGATAT
>CAWBXM010000049.1:0-38582 GCA_963792545.1 uncultured Gammaproteobacteria bacterium
TACAATTTTCGCTTTTTACTGTTTCAGCAATAGCTTTAGCTTCGTTCATCTTCATCGCCTGAGCAGGCGGAAACAATAAATTGAACGTCGTGCCTGCACCTATCTCAGTATCGACAAGAATATGACCGCCATGGCCTTCGACGATGGCATTCAATACGGACAGACCCATGCCGGTACCCTGGCCGACTACTTTTGTGGTGTAAAATGGTTCAAAGATACGATCCACTACATCCTCGTTCATGCCGCTACCGTTATCTGAGATACTCAGCACGATCCAGTCGCCCTCGACATGTTTATGGCAGGCATTGCATTCATCATCGAGCTGGTGATTCCAGCCAAGTTTTATCGTTAGTTTACCGATACCATTCATCGCATCCTTGGCATTCATTGCTGATTCATGAGCACTTGATCGAGCTGTGCTTGTCCATCATGATTTCCGGCAGCTCGTTTACGAAAATCATATTCGATATCAATACTGCTCGGTATTATCGACCGTAGCATTTTGATACTGTCTTCTTGATTAATGGTGCAAAAGAAGGGTTCAATTCGTACCTTTATCATCACGACTAAAAACCATCATTTCTGATACCAGGTCAGTAGCACGTGAAGTAGGCCATATCTATATTTTCAAGATAACGTAATAGGTTTGGTTCAAGTATCTTTTTACAGTTAATTAACATTAAATTTGTGTAGCCAGAAATAATAGCCAGTATATTATTGAAATCATGAGCGATGCCGCCGGTTAGCTGGCCAAGTGCTTCCATTTTATGCGCCTGATTAAGCTCACGCTGCAGGCGTAAAAACTCATTTTCAGATGTTTTTCGTTCAGTGATGTCATGAATAACGCCGACTAGACTTTGCAGTTTTCCCTGGCTATCGAGTTTAACGTCACCTTGTTCATAGACATGGCGTATTTCGTGATCAGGTCGAACGACCCTGTATTCAGCATGGTAATTGTTTTTATTTTTGAATACTTTTTTTGTCAGCTTTGTGAAAAAATCACGGTCATCTGGATGTATGCAGGTAACATAACTGTCGTATGACGGCTTAAAGTCGTCGAGCGACTGGCCCACGATATGATAAAGCTCCTCAGACCAGGTGGTTAAATCGGGCTCAACTTCCCAGGTATAATTACCGATATGCGCAATTTTCTGGGCGTGGATTAATTTTCGTTTTTCGTCCGAAAGCTGCATAGTGCGATCGAAAATAATCTGTTCCAGTTCCTGAGTTTGAATCGATGTTGACCGAATCTCCCTGTTTTTACGGGTAAGCAATACCAGGAACACACTCAAAGATAAAATCAGTAATATTGCCAGAACAATAATCAAACCGGCGATAAAAGAGAGATGGCGTATATAAAATGGTTCCGGTTTATTCAACAGGGTAGCCTGAGCGAGAACAGTTTCTGGCAGAGATATTGCAGCCGCTTCAAGTTCGACAAAATCAAACATATACTCATTTGGACTGTCGCTAATAGAAGGTAAGTTTTCAATTGTAATGCCTGAAAGAAAATCAATAACCAGACCTGCGGCGGCTATTCCTTGCTGTTTGCCGCTGGTGACATAACCACCTAAAACACCATCAAAGACATAAGTATCTTCCATGCTCAAGATGATCTTATCGCCCGCTTTTACCAGCGCCGATAAAGTTTCATTCAGCGTCAGGACCTTACCGGATGAATCTGTCATCGCTCCCAGCGTGGTGATGAATAAGTATCTAGAGGAATGCGTCTTTAATTGCTTCCTGCAATGTTTCGATAGTGTGGCTGGCAACGAAGGTGGCTTTTATTTCAGGAAAATTTTTAAGTTGTTGCTTCACTTCTACCTCGATAGCTTTATAAGTATTGGAAGCATCGCCGACAACCAGTATGTCTTTTGCGTAGGTATCGATATTGTCGAGCAGGTCTAAATTTCGCGAAATATCTTTTTTCTCAAACACCCCGGTCGCCCGTCTTTGATCGAGAGACATCCTTAATAGAATAGTTATTCACCCCTGAGAAAACGATAGCAGCGTCTGGAAAAAGCGCCGGGAAATGGTCGAGTGCAAAGGTTAGCGCATTATCATCTGTTACATAGATAATGTCCGGTGAGTAGTTGTCATATTTAACAGCGAGGTAATTATAAAATGATGAGATGTAATCAGCATCGAAAGCCTTGCGCTTGGTGTCGAGGTACTCTGTGCTGATAATTAAATCATTGGGATTATAGGCGTTCAGTTCTGCGATGAATGCCTGATGCTGGTTTTTAGTCCACGGGTATTCCTGACTATAGGAATGTAAAACCAATATCTGTGACGAATTGTCTGCATAACAACTGTAAATAAAAAGCTGTAGCAGAAGAAATATTTTTACTCTATAAGATGTGATTTTATAACCCTATGAATTTTATAGTTTAAAAGATATCGGATATATAAAAATAGCACAATTTACAACGTTAATGCACTAACTCACGTAATGTTTCTCCTGCTAACGATTTAGATAAAAACTCAGATCGTATTTAAGCTACTGCGTACCGGATTTATCGCTACCTTTTATTTAGGATTCACATACGATATTCTTCATGAATACAGGCCATATCTTGTACAGGAATCACATTAATGATCAAAAACTATTTTTCTAATCACCTGCATAAACACGCCGTTGTTGCCCTTATGTTTTTACTGACGGGTTGCGGTAGTAGCTTTGTCGATTCCGGCCAGTCACTGGGCACGGATGACAGTCGCTCGGTGGTTCTGGGCGATGTCGATGGCGATGAGTGATCTGGATATGGCGGTAGCCAATCAAAACCAGGGTAACCGGGTTTACCTCAACGACGGCTCGGGTAATTTCAGCGATTCCGGTTTGTCTCTGGCTGCCAACAGCAGTCAGTCTGTCGCATTGGGTGATATCGATGGTGACGATGACCTGGACATGGCGGTGGCTAATCAGAACCAGGCCAACCGGGTTTATCTCAACGACGGTCGGGCAGTTTCAGCGATTCCGGTCTATCTTTGGGTGAAAATAATAGTTACTCTGTCGCACTGGGCGATGTCGATGGCGACGATGATCTTGATATGGTGGTGGCCAATCAGAATCAGGCTAACCTGATTTATTTCAACGACGGCCTGGGCAGTTTTAGCGATTCCGGTCAGACACTGGGTGAGAACGATAGTCGCTCTGTCGTATTGGGCGATGTCGATGGCGACGCCGATCTGGATATGGTGGTGGCGAATCACAATCAGGCCAACCGGGTCTACCTCAACGACGGCTTGGGCAATTTCAGCGATTCCGCTTTATCACTGGGCGAAAATAACAGTAACGCTGTCACGCTGGGTGATGTCGATGGCGACACTGATCTGGATATGGTGGTGGCGAATGAAAATGAGGGTAACCGTGTCTACATCAACAACGGCGCGGGCAGCTTTAGCGATTCATCTCAGTCACTGGGGACGAATGACAGTCGCGCAGTCGCGTTAGGTGATGCCGATGGCGACGGTGATCTGGACCTGGTGGTGGCGAATCAAAATCAGGGTAATCGGATCTATCTCAACGGCGGCGCAGGTGACTTCAGCGATTCTGATCAATCCCTGGGTTTAAACAGCAGTCAATCCGTCGCTCTGGGCGATTTAAATGGTGACGGCAAATTGAGCATCGTGGTGGCAAATGCAGGCCAGGCTAACCGGGTTTATAATTACGAACCGAATGATGTTGACCCATTTAACCGTGCTGAATAAAAAATAAAAGGGTCGTTTTAAAAACGGCAGGATTGAAACCCCTTAGCGCGCTGGTAAAAATCACCTGAATATGGATACTGTTACCTACCAGGCCAGACAAGAACAACATCCCCAGGGATTATTTTCTCAGGAGTGCTGAAATAAAATGAACGAGACTATTGAAAATGGCTTTCGCAAAGAAGATCAATGGCGTTACCAACGTCTATTACGAAGGTTACTGGATAAAATGTTATGAACCGCCGCAGGACAACCTCTCGGCAAAAAAAAGCCTGATCCAGTCATTGACGCGCCGTTTGTTCAACCATATGGAACATGGCATCAATATTCCGGGAAAGTTGCTCGATGATGTTCGGGCCGCTTACGAAGCAGAACAGGACCCCAGAAAAAAACGCGTAAAGGGCGCAATGCTCGCCGGCGCCCTGTTCAACCGTGCCGCCGACATCTTCACCCATCTTGTCGAACTGGAAGCCAGTGGTGTTGAAATACTGCCGGAAAATGACCTGATGCATACCTGTGGCCTGTGCCTTCGCGAGGCACTGGAATTTGGCAAACTGGTTAAACACCGTAATGGTGACGAAGGTATCGATGAACTTTGGGGCGAACCCTTCAAGGCATTCATTATGTCCGTTAATGAATTCTACGAAAGCCGATACATCAAGATCGCAATGACCATGAAAAACATCGATCAGGCGGCAACTTATATGGCTGGGTGTATCAAAAACGACCCACGTTTCCATGGACTTGATCCGTTGATCCTGGATTACGCGAAAATGGCCAGGCGCAAGTGTGAAACCTTGCGCACGGATGATGATATCTTCGATGTCTGGTCAGATTTTGTGGTGGCCGGTGAAGAGGTCACAAATTTTACCCCCGATGAAAGCGCAGCCATTGCCGGTGAACCGGGGGTTGATGTACTGGATGCCAGGCACATGCTTAAAGAAGGTGTCAGACTGATCGCATTTATCACCCGGGCCCGGACGCCCATGCCGGTTAGCACCGAAAACTATTTGAGTGAATGCAAGCGATACAAGACGCGATCATGCTAAATAATAATAGAAGCGCTAATAAATAGACCCGGTGACAGGAAATTTCTTTTCTTTTGTTACTCCTTAAGAATATCTTCCAGTTTATAAGTCTCGGGTATGTGCTTATTTGACCAGACCATCAAACTTCGTATCACTGGTTCAAGATCCAGCCCTTTTTCTGTCAGGTAATATGCATAACGTTTGGGCCGCTGCTGATACGGCTCACGGCGCACCAGGCCGCTATGCTCAAGGCGCTTGAGCCGGTTCGCCAGAATATTGCTGGGGATTTTTTCAGGTGACGCCTGTAATTCCTTGAACGTGTGATTATCAAAAAACAAATCGCGCACCACTAACAACGTCCACTTATCACCGACGATTTCCAGAATGCATGAAACCGGGCATCGTGATCGGTGACAGTCTTCGGTTGTACTTTTTTCATCAACAGGCATGGTTATTTATTTTAATGCAGTCACTTGCAAATTGAAAGTAAGTAACATAGGATTAAGTTACTTTAAAAATGCAAGTGACTATTGCCAGTGGAGAGGAAACATGGAATTAACGCTTTACTACCAGTCAGGCACCCGCGCTCAGCGGGTACGATGGCTGCTCGAAGAACTGCAGCTTGACTACCAACTTAAGCCCATCGACCTTTTTAAAGGCGAAGCCAATACGCCTGAATACCTTGCCCTGCACCCGCTGGGACAGTTACCGGTAATAATAATCGATGGCAGCGCCATGTTCGAAAGCGGCGCCATCGTGCAATGGCTGGCAGACACACATCTTGATAAAGGTTTTGCACCTGCATTAGCGTCACCACAAAGACGTCAATTTAATCAATGGATGTATTTTTCTGTGACTAACCTGGAAACGCCGGCCTGGGAAATAATGTTGCACCGCAATATCCTTCCCGAAGCTGCCGCCGTCAAAGCCATTATTCCTTTTGCCACCGAAAACCTGTTACAGGTATTAACTGTTCTAGATAAAGAGCTCAAGGACAAAAACTACATGCTCGGTGATCAGTTCAGCGCCGTCGATATTATGATCGGTTATATCCTGATGTGGTTTCCTGACCACGTGGATACGTTTTCAAACTTAAAATCTTACACACAAAAGCTACAGCAACGCCCTGCCTACCTGCGCAGCAAACAGCACTAGTGCCTCATTAATCTGTTCAAACCTAAAGGAGAAGAAACATGGCAACAGAGACACTAACAACAGAATTATACTGGTTAACCGTAACCGTATTGATGACCGGACTGATGTGGGTGCCCTACATTATTAATCGCATCATAGAGCAAGGCATGGGTTTCGCTATATGGGATCCACAAGGTGAAACAAAAACACAAATCTGCTGGGCAGAACGCATGGCTCGCGCGCACAAAAACGCCGTAGAAAATCTCATTATTTTTGCGCCACTGGTTTTAGCCTTGCATTTAACCGATTTGAATAATGAACTCACCGCATTGGCGTGTATGCTGTATTTTTTTTCCAGGCTGACACACTTTCTCGTGTTTAGTTTTGGCGTACCCGTGTTAAGAGTGCTCGCATTTATGGTCAGTGTTGTCGCGCAGCTTATTTTGGCGTTTACCTTGCTCGGGGTTATTTAATCTTATGCCGGCGAAAATTTTCACACAGCCAACTACCACATCAGGATAAATTTTGCCGCTATCGCTAATCTCACCCGATAATTCTAGCCGCCAATTCAGTCAATGTTGACTTACGTCATTTTGCCGGGCTGACAACCGGTGTATAAAGAAGGTTTGCCATTTATCGAGTGGACACAAGATGAGTGATTTTACTTTCCAGATGTTACTAGAATGCCGTTACACCGGCGACAAGAATGCTATTGATCAGTTAAATGTCGAACATTTAGTTGACGATGAGTGGCAGGAACTTGATCTTGATATCCATAGTCCCGGCTTCGATATCTTTATGTATGCCATCCTTACCTGTCAGCACATGTACTTCAAGAACAATGCCTCAGAATATGGCCTGGTGCTTGACTCTAGCGAAGGACTAATCACCGTCATTGCTGACGATCACCGTAGCATTGAATCACTGCATGTCGAATTTAAAAGTAAACTGAAAAAGGGCGAGGCGACTGACGATGTGGTCAATGCGATTACTGCACGCATGCAGTTATGCCCGGTTTCTCTCAACCTGAAACACATTAGTGACAGCAAAATCGCTGTAAGTTTTGAATCCGCCTGATTATTCTTTTTAAATGATCACTCCTCACTGGGAGCATTTTGAACACCAGGCCGATATGGGTGTTCGCGGTTTTGGCAATACGCCCGCCGAGGCATTTGAACAGGCCGCCCTTGCCATGAGCGCCATTATCACAGAGCTGTCACTTATCGAGCCGCAGACAGGAGGTGACGCATTCGGCTGCGAGGAAGCAGACCAGGAATTATTACTTACCGACTGGTTAAATGCATTGATCTTCGAAATGTCGACACGCAAGATGCTGTTTAGCCGGTTTAAAGTTTCTCATCGAGAACGGCCGGCTCAGACGCCAGTGCATGGGGTGGAACCACCGATGTAAAACGGCATCAGCCAGCAGTTGAGATCAAAGGCGCCACCTATACCGAACTGGCTGTAAAAAAGCGCCAATATTGACATCACAATTTACCAGGGCAGTGGCTGGCACAATGTATCGTTGATGTATAAAACAACCGGCAGAACAGGCAATGTTATGGACATAAATAAATTACATCGCATCTCAGATTACCAGTGGCGCATTGAGCCGGTCGACGGCATGCTCGTGCCGGGCATTATCTTTGCCAGTGAAGACCTGATTCTGGATATGGATGAAAAAGTCTATGAGCAGGTCTGCAATGTCGCCAGGTTACCCGGCATCGTGAACGCGTCCTATGCCATGCCGGATGCACACTGGGGTTACGGTTTTCCGATCGGTGGCGTTGCCGCTTTCGATCCAGAGCAGGGTGGCGTCATTTCGGCCGGCGGTGTCGGTTTTGATATTTCCTGCGGTGTGCGCACCTTGCACACTGGCTTGACTGTGCAGCAGGTGATGGCAAAACAAAAAGAACTGGCCGACGTGTTATACAAATACATTCCTGCCGGTCTTGGCAGCACGGGCATCTTTCATCTCAACAAAAAAGAGATGAATGACATGCTTAAGGGTGGCGCACGCTGGGCGGTGGAAAGAGGCCTGGGTGAGCAGGCCGATCTCGAACGCATCGAGGAACACGGTTGCATGCAGGGCGCGGACCCCGATCAGATCTCCGAGCATGCCAAGGAACGACAAAAAAATGAAATGGGTACCTTGGGTTCGGGCAACCATTACCTTGAAGTGCAAAAAGTTGTGGCGATATACGATGAAAATATTGCGCAAGCTTTCGGCATTAAACTGGATGACATAAAAATCAGCATTCACTGTGGCTCGCGCGGATTGGGTCACCAGATTGGCACGGAGTTTCTTAAAAGCATGGCAGTGAGTGCAAAAGATCATGGCATTACCCTGCCTGATCGTGAACTGGCCTGTGCACCCATTGATTCAAAACTCGGTCAGCGTTATTTAGGCGCCATGCGCGGCGCGATCAACTGCGCGCTGGCTAATCGTGAAATTGTTACCCATTTAACACGCCAGGCAGTCAAGCAAATTTTTCCGGACAGTCATCTTCACTGCTTTACGATGTGTCTCATAACACCTGCAAACTTGAGCCACATGAAGTCAATGGCGAAACAAAAAATCTTTTCGTGCATCGCAAAGGCGCCACCCGTGCTTTTGGGCCGGGCCATGCCAGCCTGCCAGCTCGCTTTTCGTCAAGCCGGACAACCGGTGTTAATCGGTGGCACCATGGGCACCGCTTCTTACATTCTGGCGGGCACAGAAAAAAGCATGCACCTGGCTTATGGTTCAGCCTGTCATGGTGCCGGCCGCAACATGAGCCGGCGCCAGGCGACAAAACAATGGAAAGGCGGTAATGTCATCCATGACCTTGCTGAGCGTGGTATTTTGATCCGCAGCCCATCGCTGCGTGGCATTGCTGAAGAAGCCCCCGGCGCCTACAAAGATGTCAGCGCTGTTGTGAAAGTCGCTGATACAACAGGGCTTTCACGGCTGGTCGCAAAACTCGAGCCGCTGGTCTGTATCAAAGGTTGAACAGCTGCATGATTTACAAACCGTGTACCATCCGCATCGATTTTAAAAACGCTGCTTTATTTATCGATTTAAGGATCAACCATAGAAACGAATATGCCTGGCATCCTGAAACTGGTCATCATCGCTATCGGCGTTTACGCGGCACTCAGCCTCTACGTTTATTACATGCAATCCAGCCTGATTTATTTCCCGAATATGCCGGGGCGCGAGCTTGTCACCACGCCCGAAAACATAAACCTGACTTATCAGGATGTAACCTTTGTGACTGACGATAATATTAAGTTGCACGGCTGGTTTATTCCCAATGACAATGCAAAAGCAACACTGCTTTTTTTTCACGGCAACGCTGGCAACATATCCCATCGATTACAGTCCATTGAAATATTCCATCGTCTCGGACTGAATGTTTTCATTATTGACTATCGTGGTTACGGGCAAAGCGAAGGCAAGGTATCAGAAAAAGGCACTTACCGGGATGCAGATGCGGCCTGGAATTACCTGACCGACACACAAGGCATAAACGAAAAACAGATTATCATCTTCGGTCGATCACTGGGCGCATCGATTGCCAGCTGGCTGGCCAGCAAACATGCACCCGCTGCGCTGATTATTGAGTCTGGTTTTACTTCTGTGCCTGCCATGGGTCAACGCTTTTATCCTTTTTTACCGATACGCTGGCTCACTCACTTTAAATACAACACCAAAAAATATGTAAAAAATATTTCCTGCCCCGTTCTGGTTGCACACAGCAAAAATGATGACATCATCCCCTTTGATGAAGGTCGTCAAATTTTTGCTGCTGCAGATGAGCCAAAACAATTTTTAGAAATGCGTGGCGGACATAATGATGGATTTATGGTCAGTGGATCCACTTATGTTGAAGGACTCAGAGCATTTATCAACGAGACTTTGAAATAGATAAACGATGGTTATTGGCCCAGTGGTAACGCTCCAGCAGATGTCACATAAATTAACAGTAGTGTCTGTTAGTCAAAAAACCATGGAAATGCCCATATGACAGGCTTTTACCTAAATCAGGCATTCAGCAAGGTGTTTATAAAGTTTACAATTTATTTATGCCATACCTTTATCTAATTGATTATCATAGAACTATTTTCTGGTATGTAATTTGCTTCTTTAATAGAACAACAATAGAACCGCCATAAGCACAGGAGTTGGAGATGAATTCAATTAGATTCTTTGTTGCCGTACTGCTTTTGCTATTTTCCAGCCAGTCACTGGCATTATTTATGCCTGCCGGGTTCCATATAAATACCGCCGTCACTGTGGCATCCAATGAGGAAGGCTGCTGAGTGATTAGTATCAATACCATCTTCACATTTTTAACCCCGCCATGACACGGGTTTTTTTGTCTACACGAATAACGAAGCTCGATGTATTCGCGGGATACATTCGTTGAAAGCTAACAAAAACATTTATTAAAAATTCACTCGCTTACGGACGCTCTTCTTCTTCACGCGTTATTTCATGTTTCACCAGTTTAGTCAGGTTGGTCATCGCTTCGGCAATTAACTCGATAACATCATCCGCAGACAACAACCCTTGAAGACTGCCTTGCTCATCGACAACCACTATTCGTCGCACGCTCTTTTTTTGCATGACATCCAGCACATCCAGCAAACTTTCTTTTTCTTCTACCGTCACTAGACCCGTGCTCATGATGTCTTTTAGTGATAAAGCATCTGGATCAACTTTTTGAGCGATCACTTCGACGACAAGATCACGATCGGTGATAATGCCTGTCGGTATGGTTTTGCCTGCCTGTTTTTCAACGATAACAAGATCACCAACATGATGATTTCTCATCAACATCGCCGCTTCAGTAATCGATGTGTTCTTCTCGGTAACAACGACTTCACGGTTACAGTACTCACCTGCTGTCATTGGTTCTTCTCCTTTTCTAGTAACGCCATTTAAAAACAAAGGGATTAATAATTGCACTTATTTATAATATTCATTTAATCATCGTGCATTATGCCGTATGTAAATTTTTATTTGATACCGAACTTTTTTCGTTAACCAGGGTAACTGAATACTTCACGACCTGCCGTAAAGTTTTCGTAATTCATCTTTAGCCTGCTGCAAAATATTTTCCTGGCTTTCATCCAGGTTTTTTCCTGCACGATTGATATAAAAAACCAGCATTGACATGGCAGAACGAAACGGTGTTGATTTGCGACGTTTACTGATGTCTGCTGAATGTTTGAGTGACAATGCAATTTTCTTTGGGTCTTTCCAGGTAAAAACACCTTCTTCTAAATCGAGCGCATCACTTTCGCTGGTGACCTTTGCTGACCATTTAACCGATTTATTTGTCGATGCAGATGACGGCATTTCATTTTACTCGCTCAGGCTACATTTAATAGTCAATGTCTTCTTTTAATATTTCTTCCAGCGCTGCTATAAAACTTTTATGATCAACATACAAGATAGCTTGTAAACCCATTTTCCGGGCCCTTTGTACATTCTTTTCATTATCATCAATAAATAATACTTCGCCCGGCTGTAACTTCAGATCATTAACAACATCGCTAAATAAAGTCGGGTCACGCTTGCCTTTACCAAGATAGTAACTGTTATAAATGTGATCAAACTCTTTGAAAAAGTGATCGCGCTCATCCAGCTCGTTCAACCAGTGCGTTTGATCGCTCAGAATACCTGTTACATAACCTTTATCACGGAGACTTCTAACCAGATCAATTACCCGTTGTCTTATTATGAACCCATTATTGACATGATTAGTAAGAAAATCATCATCGCCTTCAAGTCCGGTACGTTTTCGCAGTAATGCCCAAAACTCTGTAGCCGTACCATGCCCCAGTACAAAACCGGAATCATAGACGGCGTTCATGCCTTCTTCTGGCATACTGCGTACCTGTAAGGATTGCTCTTTCGCTAATTGAAGCAGTCCGTTATAAAACCCTTCTTCAACGATGACACCACCATAATCAAACAGCACGGCACGTATGACTGATTTACTCATGTTCCGACATTATTTCGCGTGGTTAAAAAAATCATCCTGACTACCTTCTATTGATAAATAACTTACATCCAATAAAAAATAAATTTAATGACACAAATCAAACTATTATTGAGTGACACCAACATGCCAGTTGAGCATTGTTGGGAAATGAAAAAAGGGGTCGATGACCCCTTGAAATACTTTTATCTTACTGTTGGCTTAGTTGATTTTTTAACCGACCTTTTTAATTTCAATAACTTCATCCGTTTCGTTAATCACCTCAGACTTATTACTATTGATCATTGATAGTCGAATAGTGAAAGTCGTGCCTTTGCCGGGTTCGCTATCGACGTCAATCGTGCCATGATGTTTGTCGACAATTACGGAGTAGGCAATGGCCAGACCCTGACCGGAGCCTTTACCAACACCTTTCGTTGTGTAAAAAGGTTCGAATATTCGCTTACGGACCTCTTCTGGCATGCCAGCCCCGTCATCCTGAATTCGAATTTCTGCAAACTCATCTTGCTGCCTGGTTGCGATATTAATGGTGCCGAGCTTTTCACTGTTACCACGCTCATCGTGGATTGCATGTGCAGCGTTGACAATGATATTAAGTATTACCTGGTTGAATTCGCCGACATAACAGGGCACTGCAGTGAGCGCCGGATCAAAATCGGTGATTAATTCCGCATCATATTTCCACTCATTACGGCACACGGTCATGGTACTTTCAATGGCGTCATTGATATTGATCAGCTCTTTCTGATTCGAACCAGGATGTGAGAAATCTTTCATTGAACGTACGATTGTTGTGACTCGTTCAATACCTTCCAGTGACTGGTTGATGGCGTTGGGGGCTTCCTCGATTAGATATTCAATGTCAATCTCATCGCCCTTATGCATGGCTTTTTCTGCTGTTTCACGCTCGGCTTTGCCGTCAAGGAAGGCGGTGCAGTGGCTCTGGTAAAGCGCGATCAGATCCGACATGTCCTCAAAGGCCTCTTGCAGGAAGCGGGTATTGTCACCGACAAACTGGATGGGTGTGTTGATTTCATGTGCGATACCGGCTGCAAGCTGACCGACCGAAGCCAGTTTCTCGGATTGCAGGGCCTGGCTGTGTGAATCAGCCAGCTCCTTGTGCGCCTGTTCTACTTCCAGCGTTTTGGCGCGTAACTCCTGTTCAGCCAGTTTCTGGGCGGTGAAATCAGTACTTATTGAGATAAACTTCTCAATTCTTCCCTTTATGTCGAAAAACGGGGTAATGGTTGTCTTCGTCCAGTAGGGCATACCGTCTGCCCGAGAGTTACAGAGTTCGCCATGCCAGACTTCACCGCCTTGAAGCTGGGCCGACATTGCAGTGTAGAATTCTTCAGTTTGCTCACCCGCCGCGCCGATAAATACATTACCCCCGATCAGTTCATCTCTTGAAAATCCGGAAATATCAATGAACTTCTGATTAACGCTCTGCAGGCATTCGTTCTTGCACAACACACTCACGATAGCGTGTTCATCCATGGCTTTTTTCTGGTACTCGAGCTCGTTTTGAGCCTGCTTCAGGCCTTCCTCTATCTGCATTCTCTCGGTAATGTCGAGTACCATTGCCACGATGACGGCCGAACTGTCCATCATCACCAGCTGCAGATGGATTTCGACCGGGTAACTGGTTTTATCCTGGCGATAAACTCTGCCAGTGGTATGCACTAGCTTCTCTTCACCATTGAGCAATGGTTTGATCAGTTCTCTGAAATCCTCTCGCTGCAGTTTTGGCGACAGATCCAGCGGTGTCAGATTCCTCAGCTCGCTCATGGAGTAACCAGAATTGTCCCTGGCTGCCTTGTTGACCTGGAAAAACTTCATGGTAACCGCATCGAAAATATAGATTTCGTTCAATGAATCTTCCAGAATTCGACCAGTGGCATAAGCCATTTCCTTTGACTTGTTGTGGGCGGCATCAATACGCCGGTATTTCTCGACTTCTTTTTCTACTTCTTCTTCCAGGTGTTGACGGTGTATTTCCAGCGCTTTCTGGGTTTCTATATGACGTTGCACTTCATTACGCATCTGGCTTTCCGTACCAATGATCTTACGCATCATATAAAGACCAATGCTTGCACACAGCACAAGCACCAGCGCGGTGAGTAACAGGATGAAATTTATGTTTTTCAGTACCACGCTATTGACATCATTAAAGGCCTGATGTGTTTTACCCTGGTAATAGGACAGTATGCCTTCGAACTGGGCGCTGAATTTTTCGCGACTTAAGGAATAACCGGGTTTATTCATTTCAACCAGCGCTGCTTCCAGGTTGTCATCGATCGCCAGTTCCACGAGCAGGTTCTGGATGGTTCCGGCTGTCTGTATTATTTTGCCAAGCCCCGCTATTAATTTTTTTTCTTCCGGGTTGTTCTCCATTTGCTGGAGTTCTCCGTGTGTCCTGACGAACCTGGCGCCCAGAGACAGGTGTTTAAGGTGATGCTCATCACGGATAAAAGGATCGGTTTCGATGAGCATGTTTTGCATTGATATGGTGCGTCCCCTGGCTATATCCCAGAGTTTGAGAATAAGCTGATTTTTTCTTTCGAATTGCTGGGCCGTATGACTGAGTTTCTGACTTGTCGTCTCCAGGTAATACATGCCAGCAATGGCTGTTATTGCCGTCAATATTATTGCTGCCATGACTGCTATCAGAATTATGTGGTTTTTTTTGCTATTCATAGTTAATACGTTTTCTAGATGTGTTTTATACGAGAAAACACATCCATTTATTGGAGCATCATCGATTACGCCGCCTTGTGTAAGATGAAAACCCGATGTAACACATGATCTCCCGACTTAATTCTATCGGCAGCTTCAAAGACCATATCGGTAGATTAAGTATTTTCTTTAGGCTATTTACTGTAAAGGCACCCTGGCATATCAGCGAAAAATAAGGGCTGGAAGAAAAAAATGAGAAGTGTTATGGAAAGTATAAAAAGAAAAAAAAGATCCGTGTCAATTAAGAATTATTTTATGCGGTAACCCGGATTATTGTGCGCTACTCTGCTGGCATTCATAAAATCAACATGCAGCTATCGAAACTGAATTAGCGCACCAGCAAAATATCACTTTCCAGTGAATTTATCAGCTGCTGCAAAACCTGCCAAAAAACACATAGCTCGGACGAGCAAAAAACGGCTCGCCGTTCAACTTGGTGTCGAACGTCTGCTTTCCTGGTTAACTATTGAACTACAATCTTCGGTTATCAAGGTAACAGTAGAAGTACGACAAATAATGCCGACAGTACGTTCGTGGCTCCAGACTGTGTGAAAACTAAAAAAATTTTTTGTTTTTGAGGCGTCGTTCCTAAATACACATTAGTTTATGTGATTTTTACGAAATAACTCTCACTTAATAACTATTATTAGATGCTTAACAGCTGCCATTTACCACTTTCAAATATCGAAAATAGTTTTCACACAGTCTGGGCCGTAAGCAGACTTCTATTAAAAACTTAAAACGTAGTTAAAACGTAACAATCTACGCGTCTTGGCGAGTTTTAACGAACAATAAGGTGAGGGCGGGTCAGTTCTCTTATTGATTATTAAAAGAATGATTTTTACTTTTTGCATCTACGAACCGAACGGTCAGGGGTTCGAATCCCTTCAGGCGCACCATATAGCTATATAAAATAAACAGTTATCGATATTATCGGTAGCTGTTTTTTTATGCCGGTTCTAAGGTGTGCCAGATTAACTGCTGCTTCCAAAACAAGTTGACAGTGCCTGCTGCATGCACTTGAAAATTTAGTGTGTAATGAGTATTATATTTAATCTGGGTTGTTACCAGGCCGCCGCATCCTAGCTTCTCTTGATGTCCAGATTGAAAAGGGCTAGATCACGGGTCTTATGGGAATCTGAAGCCGAATCCCATTTTTAACGGGACATTATATTGGGGCTTGAGTGAGGGCTGAGAGTTTTATCTGTTATTTTTTATTATGTAGTTTCATTGCGTTATAAATGTCTTTTTCTGTATATCATGCTGTTTGAAACCTCGCATTGAGTGAGGTATTTAGATGTTTGTCTTCATAGGAGGAAGTTACAATGTACCAGCGAAATCAACACTCTACTTTTCAACCACAATTACCCGATGCCATTACTGAAACCATAACCGACGCATCGACAGGTGATAACACCACAAATTTAACCTCATCGATCAGCACACCTGCAATTCAACCGATACTAATAAACCCAAATCTTCTATATCGCTTCAGGAGTTTACGGCAGGGTTGTTATGTACTGAATTTCAGACCCAGCTCTACCAGCTTCTACTCTTTGACACATTACGACGGCACCTTGAGAGTGCAGCGTTCAGGCGTAACTACTGAGGCAAGCGGCGATCTTTATCTACACCGCACCTTTCCCTTTGTATATACCCTGGGAGGAGGTTACCGTTATGTCGCACCAAAAGAGTTGAGTCCGAGTAATGGGATACCGATATTTAAACGCAGCCAATATCGTTATTATCTGCGCGTCACCAGGATCCTTCAATGGATCACCATTTCCAACCAGTTTGTCCTCGGCTTTGAGCGCCATCGCTACAATCACGCAACTAAGAGCTGGACAAATGAGGGGGAATTTACCGCTACCATGCAATGGCAGACCACCCCTTCCAGTTATCCCAGTGGTGCCGATTATCTGAAAGGTGATGTCAAAAATAGCAGCGGCACAACTATCGGCAGCATAACCATGGGCTGGGTCTCTCCTTATCTTCGTAAGGCGACCATTGAAGTCGATCGGGTTTCACAATCGGAAACTCCGTTGGACAATGGCAGTAGCCGTGACTGGCGTGATGTCTTTGATGAAGTTGGTTGGGATGTGACCGTCAGCCAGAGTAATAGCAATATTTCAGAACCCAGCGGCCAGTCCTGGTCGGATGCCGAATTGCATTCTGGTATGCTGAACTGGCGGGATACAACGAATCTAGACAGCGAGTGGCGATACCACCTGATGTGCGTCCGCCAACTTGACTCAACATCCCGCGGGATTATGTACGATGCCTATGGCTCGGATTCCAATAACGTGCCACGTGAAGGGGCGGGGATCTCCTCCCATTGGGTGATCCCCAATGAGACCAAATGGGGAACAGTGGCAGGTCAACGTTTTGGTGCCGCGACCGCGCCTTATTTCCGTACAGCGGTGCATGAACTCGGACACGCTATGGGTCTATATCACAATACGATTGATAACGGCTTTATGAATACAACAGGTACGATCGCTAGCAATGCTGCTCCGGGACAATTTCCGAACAATGTTCAGTGGCAGTTCGCCGCCAACGATATCAAGCGCCTGCGTCATATGCCGGACATCTGGGTACGGCCAGGTGGAATGCCTTTTGGTGGCAGTTATAGCACCACGCCTATTTCAGATGAAGACCAGATATTAAACATTGATGGTCTTGACCTGATTGTCATGCCTGAACAGGAAGCTGTACCTATTGGCGCACCGGTACGAATGAACTTTCAATTGACGAATAATACCGATCAGTCGATTCCTGTTCCTGCCAACCTGAGCATGAAAGGCGGACATGTGAGCGGTAGCGTGAAAGACATTACCGGCAGCCAACGCAGTTTCTCGCCACTCATAATTTGTCTGGAGGAAGATGAAATACAGGTACTCGAACCCGGAAAAAGTGTCGCCAACTCAGCCACCTTGTTACGCGGTCAGGACGGCGCCTTGTTCCCAATCCCAGGGCATTATCAAGTCGCGTTTGAAATCGAATGGGAGTTAGGTGAAGCGACTATTTCTGCCTCTGGTGAAAGTTCAATCTCCGTTTCGCCACCTGTGGATGCGTTGCATCAGGCCGTGGCCGACAAACTGCTCTCTACCCCTGATCTCCTGCTGCAATTGGTGATTGGTGGAGATCATATGAAAGAAGGCATGGAAGCGGTTCAAGCCGCGCTTAATAATCCTGTCTTGAAGTCGCACTATGCATTAGTAGAGGCCAAGCGTCTCGCTCGCGGTTTTGGGAAACGTCGGGCGGATCCAGCTGCTGCACTCAAGATACTGGACAAACACTGTATTATGAGTGGTCGCGAGATTAGCTGGACTTCAGATTTAATCAAATCCGTCGCTAAGAAAAAAATAGCTGACAGTGCGGTTAAAACGCTTTTAGCCGATCTTGAAAAACGCCTGAAGCAGAGAAAATCCAGCGACAGGAGCAGCAAGAAACTGGCGAAACACTAAGGCTAGATACGGGCGAGGAGGAACCTTCTCTCTCGCCCGTTTTATCAGAGGTAACAATTTTGTCATGGACTAGATTCATTTTAATTATTTTCGTGTTAAGCGCAGGTTGCTCTTCATCAGATCAAGAATCAAAAATTATTATGGAAACTCAAAACCTTATTGGGCAGTGGCGACGAACAACTTCGGAGCAATGTGCCCGAATTTATCCAGGCAAGATTGAATTCCTTTCAACGGGTGTCTATTTAACTCTGTCTGATGACGAAGGTGACCAGGCCCAGCTTTGGCAGAGTGGTGACTTTGAATTACGCTCAAGCAACACGATTGCCATTCAAACAGCCAATGATGCTATGCGTACCTACGATGTTAAACTTGTCAACAAAGTGCTGATTTTTGTCGACAGCAATGGATGTAAAATTTCTTATCTGCGCTTATAACTGTTTAGGAGGTACTGTCAACTTAACTCATCCCCAGCAACGACAGATGGCAATTTGTATCGATAGCACAAGCACAACGGTTTCTATCCTGTCATGGTGTGATTAATAATCACTTTAGGCCGCAGCGTCATTTACTAAAAGCCAAGCATTATCGTTTACTTAGAGATCGTGCGTTTGAGTAATGGTCACTGTTACCTGCGTCCAAAATTTGAGTATTGTTTAATAGTACAACCTACCCTGAAATTTAATTCGCCTAAAGAAGTTAAGTTAGTGACAGTGACAGTGACAGTGACAGTGTTACAGGGATATGCTTTATTTTTCTGTTGTAAGTTTGTGTTTAAAGATAAATAGCATTATTTAAGTTAGTGAATCCGATTACAGAAACCGAACAAATCTTACTCGTAACCATCATTATCTTTCAGCGGTAGTTGTGGTGGTATCACTTATTTCCCATTCTTAATTATCGTTCATAAACAATGGGGTGTGGATTAATTGCGGTTTCCTTGGCAGGTATCAGTTAGATTTAATATGATAAAGACAGTAAAAAAACAATAGTTTCCAGTTGACTAGCAACAGTGAATAGTTGACTCTACATCTCTTCTCCAGTTTTCTTCAACGTGGGTTTTTCCAGTAACATATGCTCTTTTCACCTAGTGTTATAAACGTGAAACCTGTATTCCTAAAAGCAGCGATAAGTGTGGCTGTTTTAAGTCTTGTTTTTTATTTTGTACCCATATCAAACGTATTTAGTGCCATCCTGGTAACAGATCCATTATGGGTTTTTGCTGGAGCTGTCCTTTTAATTCTGCTGAGAGTGCTCACGGCACTTAGAATGCAAATGATTGCACGAGCACAAGGCCTTGATACAAACAATCAGACAATGATGCGAATTGTATTTACATCCACGTTTTATAATATTCTGGCTCCGGGTGCCCTGGCAGGCGGCGCTGTTACTTATTTAAAATATCGTCAGCATGGTGTTAGCTCCGTGGCTGCAGTGGCAAATATTTTTGCTAATAAGCTCATACAACTGCTTGTTGTTCTTCTTTCCGCCCCGCTATTCTGGTTAATCGATAAAGGTTTTAGTCATTATGTAATAGTGAGCTATGGACTGATTATGGTGGCGGGTTTTAGTTGTGCGTTCGCACTGTTTTTTGGTCGCTTTGGAAATCTGTGCTGGCTTGAATCAAAGATTGATCATCATGGACAATCCATTTTCCATCGATCGCTCAAGGCGTTGAGTCGACAGGTTAGAAAAATTGGTCTGATATCACACCGAGCAATCTTTTTTCTGGTTGCATACTCTGCTGTGCATAGTCTGTTTGCTGCACTGGCCATTTTATGTTTTGGCAACGCATTGAACATTGAGATAGGCCTGATACCCATTTTATGGATTTACTCGGTTATCTATCTGCTCGCTATGTTGCCAATATCAATTTCCAATATCGGTGTTAGGGAAGTCAGTATGATCATGTTATTGGCTCCTTATGGAATATCGATGACTGAAGCTACCACCTGGTCTGTGCTGATGTATTCTGGACCTTTGAGTTGTGCGCTTATAGGCTTGATACTGGAGGCAGAGTATTATTGGTTACGTAAAGGAAATCGCAGATCCATCGATGCAACAGACTATCAGGTAGAAATGCATAATAAAAATGTCACACAAGGGAAATCGGATGAAAGGAAACCTCGCTGAGCCGGTCACTCTGTGTTTAATTAATTATAATGGACTTGCCTATTTACAGGAGGCCATTGCTGCTCTGCAAACCCTACGCACAAGATTTAATGAAATACTTGTCGTTGATAATGCATCCACCGATGGCAGTCTGGCTTATCTTGATACCCTCAGTCAGGTATCAGTAGTTACCTTGTCCAGCAATAATGGTCCCGCAGCTGCCAGAAACGCAGGCTTCCTGCGAGCGAAAAATGATATTATCCTGTTTCAGGATAATGACATCAGTCTGACGGAGGGTGTTGCAGAAACGCTTTATGAAACGCTCGAACAGGATCAAAGAATATTATTAACAGTGCCTCGAGTTGTTTATAAGTCACATCCCGATATCATCCAGTTTGAGAGTGCCGACTGCCATTTTCTTGGCATGATGTCGTTACGACAGGCAAATATTCAATGTAACAAAGCAGCTATGGCAACGACTCAAACCAGCTCGATGGTGAGCGCCTGTTTTATGATTGATCGTCGTCGGTGGCATAGTGCATCTCTGTTTGATGAAGATTTCATTTTTAACCTTGAAGATCACGATCTCGGCGTCAGAGCTAATTTGCTCGGCTTCATGATTATGGCTGTTCCCCATGCTACAGTGTTACACGGCAGTGGAACCGAGGGATTATCCTACCGTCCAGGAAAAGCTGTTTCTGCTACACGTATGTACTGTCTGATTCGCAACCGGTGGTGGATTATGTTTCGCTACTTCTCACTGCGTACGTTAATCCTGTTAGCGCCAGTGTTACTTTTATTTGAGTTACTGCAACTTATTGGCGTTAGTTTTAAAGGTTGGGGTAGAGAGTGGTTGAGAGCATTTGTTGATACGAGTAAACATTTGTCCATACTATATGATGAACGAAAAAGATATCAGCAGCAGCGGTTGCGGTCTGATCGTGATATTTTACGGTATGGCAATTTACCTCTTACCCAGGCAATGAATTCTAACCTTGTGATACGAAGCAGTGTGAAAATATTTGACGTTATTATGCATGGTTATTGGCTGCTGGTGAAAAAGCTATTGTGACGGATACAGGATTACATCAACAAAAGCATTTGCGTATATTAATGGTCGCTGCCTGTCCGTTTCCATGGCCCAGAGGTACGCCGATCAGAATTCAACGACTGGCGGAGGCACTGGTTCAGCAAGGGCATAAAGTTGATGTGGTCACTTATCACCTGGGTGAGTCCAGTGACAGCTTGCCGTTTCATGTGCATCGAATAGCAAATGTGTTTTACTATAACCGTGTTTCTCCAGGCCCTAGTTTTACAAAACTGTTTGTGCTGGATCCAATGCTTGTTCGTTGTCTGCTCAGGGTAGGCAAAACAGAGCGTTACGATATCATCCATGCCCATCACATCGAAGGTGTAATGACGGCCCTCACTGCCAGAGCATTGGGTTTGAAACTACCCATCGTTTATGACGCACACACATTGGTAGGTTCAGAATTACTTGATTATGATCCACGCATCGGCTCTGGTTTAAAACAGTTCATAGGTGATTTTCTGGATCATAGGTTTGCCCGCCTGGCCGATAGCGTGATTGCTGTGACAGATTGTATTAAAGCTGCCTTTCTGGAACGAAACAGCCAACTAACAAACAGGATTTATGTTATCTCCAATGGTATCGAGGATGATTTTATTCAACGAGCAAATCAGGCAAGGCGTGATTTTGACGCAAGCGTTACTGAAAAAGAGTTGACACTAGTCAGGGAAGAAGCGCCAGTGTTCATGTTTGCTGGTAATACAGCGGCCTATCAGGGGATAGATCTTATGCTGAAAGCATTTGCTCTGGTCTTGCAACAAATTCCTGGTGCACGACTCATGATCCTTACTAATGAGTCATTCGCTGAGTATCAGTTGCAGTTGGAATCTATGGGTATCGTGGACAGCTTATCTATATCGAACGTTGATGTGGATGAGTTACCCGACAAACTGGTACAGGCTGATGTGCTACTAAACCCACGTACCAGGTGCGCGGGTATTCCACAAAAGTTATTGAACTATATGGCAGCAGGACGACCAGTAGTGTCTTTTTCAGGTTCGGCAAAGATCATCACCGATAGGGTCGATGGACTTGTTGTTAAAAATGGAGATACCAGGGCTTTTGCTGACGCCATGCTGGAGCTGGTAAATAATCGTGAACTCGGTAATGAATTAAGTGAAGCCGCTCTCAAATTAGTTATGGCGCGTTATAGCTGGAGTAGCGCGGCTAAAAAAACTGAGGGTGTTTATCGGGATACATTGACAAGATATGCAGAAAAATAATTCCAATAATAAAACTGTAAAGGCTCGAACTCCAGTTTTTATGGTTGGACTAGATGGGGCAGACTGGAAGCTTGTGCAGCGGCTAGTGGGTGAAGGAAAGTTACCGACACTAGCAAGTTTAATGCAGCATGGTTGTTATGGAAAATTAGATTCATCGGCAGGTGAATATGCCGGAGGTGTCTGGCCAGACTTTTATACCGGACAGTCGGTTTCCCAGCATGGCATCTACCATAATAAGTTGTGGCGTCAGGAATATATGCGCTGTGAAGTACCAACTGATCATTGGTTGCAGGCACGGCCTTTTTATGAAGATCTTAGCGAACAAGGTTATCGTGTTTGCGTGCTTGATATGCCAATGGTTTTAGGCTCACCGCGTCCATTGAATGGCATATATCTAGGAGGGTGGGGTACTCACGATCTTATTGCTAAAGGTTCCAGCCCACCTGAACTGTGGCAGCAGCTACAGTCAACATATGGTCCACCAGTAATGCCAACAGAGCACTTTGGCCGTCAAACTGCTCATAGCCTACTCCTGCTGCGTGATAAATTACTAGAGGCGACGGAACAGATGACTCGCATCGGCGTTGATCTGCTAGGGTCCGAGGCATGGGATTTTAGCTGTGTTATCCTCGGCGCTTCACACAGAGCGGGGCACTATCTCTGGGATGACTCACAGGTTGATACTATCTCTGATTGTGATCGCCAGAAAATTTCAACGGCCCTCGAAGAGGTCTATATTGCCTGTGATGTTGCTTTACAACAGCTACTATCAGCAGCGCCCCGAAATGCATTGAAGGTCGTGTTTGCAGTT
Source organism: uncultured Gammaproteobacteria bacterium (assembly GCA_963792545.1). GTDB lineage: Bacteria > Pseudomonadota > Gammaproteobacteria > SZUA-229 > SZUA-229. The sequence continues at coordinate 23,300 of CAWBXM010000049.1, forward strand.
CACGGCATGGAGCCTAATCCTGGCTGGGGAGATTTAGGTGCTGATCTGCTGGAAGGCATACTTCACCATAGCCAACAGCAGAAACCAAAACGTGGCTTACTGTATGAGATTCGGCGTCGTTTACCTTTTCATCTCGTCAGGCCAATACTCACTCGTCTGCCGCAAAAAGTGACAGATCACCTGGTGCAACTTTGGTCTGCAAATATGTATGACTGGCATACTACCTCTTATTTCCCGTTACCGATGGATCAGGCAGGTTATATTCGCATAAACCTTAAGGGGCGTGAAAAACACGGCATCATTGAACAAGGAGCTCAATATGAACAATTGTGTGATGATCTCGAACGGTATCTATTCAGTCTACAGGACGCTGATTCCGGCCAAAACATTGTTCATAAAGTGATACGTGCCTGGTCAGACGCCCCGGCTGATGCGCGGGCAAGAGACGTGCTCCCAGATCTTGTTGTGATTTGGGCAGACAGATCAACACAGGAAAGCCGCTGTGTCGTGTCCGACCAATTGCCAGGCTTTGAAGTCAGGGTGCCCGATCATAATATTTCAGGCCGCTCTGGTAATCATGTGGGTTATGGCTGGTTTGTTACCCAAAGCCCTGACTTAAACGATACTTCGAATGCTGTTGTTATTAATAAAGGTCGTATTGATGATTGTTCGATAAGGGATTTTGCGCCTGCCGTGTTCAATACCATCGGTGCTGTACCATTAGCTCAATTTGAACGTCAGGGTTTGTTGTGGCAATCGGAGGCGGTAAGTGATAGTTGACTCGCGAGCCCATGATATTAATAGTGAAGTTGTCTACGATGTCTGCATCATAGGTGCAGGCGCAGCCGGCATAACAACTGCACTGGAGTTAGCCAGTGATAGCAAATTAAATCTGGCCATCCTGGAAGCAGGAGGTCAGCACTTTGAGCATAAGGCGCAATCACTTTTTCAAGGCGAAGTAAAAGGAGATAGACATCCACCATTATGGCGCTCCAGGTTTTCGGGTTTGGGTGGCTCCACACAGGTATGGGCCGGCTGGTGTCGACCTTTAGATACACGTGACTTTAAAAGTCGTGACTATATACCAAATAGTGGCTGGCCGATTAGTATCGATGAATTACAGTCCGCCTACCGTCGAGCCAATGAAATATGCGGCTTAGGGTCATACGATTATGACCTCGATGCGTGGCAGGATTTACTGCCTGGTAAACCCTTGTTATCCGACCCCGAGTTGATGCACGATATCTTTCAGGTTAGAAAACTGCGCTTTAACCAACATTATTTTGAAGATTTGCACAACGCGCAAAATATTACACTGTATCTATATAGTCCTGTGATGCGTTTGCATTCTGCAGAGAACGACCGTCATGTCAGCCATGTGGAAATCGCATCATATAAAGGTAAAACAACTACCCTGAAGGCAAAACAATTTGTATTGGCAACTGGTGGCCTTGAAAATGCCAGGTTATTGCTACTCTCAGGCTCAAATCCAGAGTCTGCACTGGGCAACCAGAACGATTGTGTCGGTCGATACTTTATAGATCACGGATTTATTGATTCAGGCTGGTTTGTACCTGCAAGTGATAAGCAGGATTTATCTTATTATTTTCCTGTGCCTCATCCGCATAACGTACATCAAGCCTGCATACGTCCTATTATTACATTATCGCCTGATGTGCTGGAAAAAGAAAAACTGCTCAATGCAGCAATGTATTTTTATCCCAGTTATGAATCGCACCCGGCATTTGCAAGCGATGCGGTGAAAGCAGCATTGGAGTTATGGGAGATTGTTAAAGGCAAAAAGTTCTCGGAGTTATTGGAAATTAGTAAGGCTGATGCCGCGTTAGCCGACCTATGGGATTTCTGTAAGCGAGTAGGTTCCCGTCCTCACTATGTTTTGCACGCCTTGCTGCGTAAAGCAATGGTTAAAGATGCCGCCTGTACTCGATGGCGTTTACGTTTTTACTATGAGTGTGTGCCATCAGCAGAAAATAGAGTGATGCTATGTGAGAAAAAAGACCAGTTTGGCCGACCAACAACACGCTTGAGCTGGCATTTATCTGATCAGGATCTCGATAGCGCTTATCGCTTTCATGTCTATCTAAATAGACTATTTCAAAAAAACGGAACTGGTCAGTTAACGTTTTTTGATGAGTTATCGCAATGGCGAACGAACACAGAGACCGGTAAGCATCCTTCAGGAACTACGCGGATGCATGATGACCCAAAAATGGGTGTGGTTGATAAAAACTGTCAGGTACATGGTGTGGACAATCTATTTATTGCTGGCAGCTCAGTTTTCCCTACGGCAGGTTATGCTAATCCGACATTAACGATTGTGGCATTGGCAGTTCGTTTGGCAGAGCATCTGAAGCGGAGACAATAGATACAGGTTGAGCCAATTTAAAAGAGCGTGAGGGCAGAGCGTGCAGGGCACGGTCAACTTGAGTTCTCAATCTCCCGAGAATAAGCTCATAGCATGAATGAACTGCCAACTATTTATAAGGGCTATCTCTTTCCCGCAGAAGTCATTAGCCATGCCGTATGGTTATACCATCGATTTACCCTGAGCTTTCGAGATATTGAAGAAATTCTCTTCGCCCCCATTGCTCCTCTGATGACCAAAGGGAACATTACAGCTTTAAGGCTTACAGGACGTAAATAAACTGTTGACATGGGTCTTTATTTTTGCATAATTAAATTTTGATATGTAATTTAGATAGATAAAGATGTGCTGTAAATAAAAGAATTATTAGGATTAAATAAAAAGAAAAACAGACGAAAGGGGAAGGATTAGCAATGCTAAATTCCACGTTGGGTTTTTTGGCTGAGGAATTAAACAGTTATCTGCGTGCCAAAACCGGTTCTGCTGGAGACAAGGTAAAGCTTAGCGCCATTGTCGATGAAACAGGAAAGTATTTGATCGATGAAGATTCCATCGGCATTTCCGTTATTAATATTGAAGAAGAACGGGTAGTGAAGGATCAGATCAAAGAGTATGCCTTGCGCAGTGGCCAGCACATCATTTCACCGCCTACACTTAAGCTTAATGTGTTTGCCATGTTTGCGGCAAATTTCAAAAAGTACGACCAGTCATTAAAGTTCCTTACTCATATACTTACTTTTTTTCAGGCGCGTCCTGTTTTTGTGCCAGAAAAATACGCGGGTCTTGATCAGGGTATAGAACGTCTGGTCATTGAACTGCAGCGACTCAACTACGATCAGCTTAACCAGATCTGGGCATTTATTGGAGGTAAGCAATTACCGTCAGTGGTTTACCGGATCGGCATGGTGGTATTGCAGGACGAAGCAGAAGCCATGGTGCAGCCACCGTTAACCCAGTTGGATACAACCATAAGAAGCCTTTAAGTTAATACATATTTGTTTTGAGTTCAGTATCAGTTTACAGGATCGTATTAAATGAGCATCAAATATAAAATATTATTCACGCTGGAAATCAGTCATAGCTATTATCAGGATGCTATCTCCAGGGACTTTGATTTTGTGTTTTCCAACGCGTCTAGTCGGTTGCAGAACAAGGGACGGTTGTTGTCTCGGGTGCGTGATGGAAAGCTGTTTGTACTTGGTGAAACGGATTCATCGGGTCAATTGAAGCTGGATATTTCCAAACAGGTGTTAACCATTGGTTTGATCCTGAAAAACCCTTACTTTTCTAATTTCACCGAAACCGGTTCTGGCAACCGGATTCCACTATACCGAAACAAACCCAGTGCCGTGCAGTTAGCCGCACCAGTGCATGTCACCAGCATCAACAGGCGATTTGTGCACACTATATCAAGGCCTGAGCGACCGGTGACTGTTGAGATTATTTATGACAGCCAGGTAATTCAAAGTGATGTAATTAGTGTCGATAGTGGTGTCGAGTCTATTAACTTTCTATTACCAACGATTGAGTCTGGGGAAGTAACGGTTAATGAAAAATATACCGTCGATACGGTCTCAACAAGGTATTTTCATTCACCGGAGTTTAGCGAGCTTAGTGTGTATGGACTGGTTATGATTAATCTCGCCAACAGTTTTTTAGTCACACCACCGAAATTCAAAATCCAGTTCGATGCCAGGCAAGAAACGCTGAGCTATTACATCGTTGCGCATAACTTTAATGCTGAGTTCGAGCAGCTCGCTGTAAAGGGAGTAGATGTATCTAATGTGAATACACCAGCGCCTATTGAATTTGAAAAAGTGAACTCTTCTGATTTTACGGAGAGTCATTTATCAACAGATTTACTGCAACTGGATGCGAACAGCAAAGTTGTTCTGTTTCACAGCAAACTACCGGTATCTAGAAGAAATTATCCGAGGCGAGATATCGAGCTTTCGAAAAATGGTGAAACGCTTATTTCTCATCTGCCGCTATCTGGTTCTGACAGAGTTACGGCAGATTTTATTATTCATGTGTCAAAACCGAAAACCTAGGAGGCTTTCAAAATGGCCACATATAAAACCCCAGCTGTCTATATTGAAGAAATATCAGTGTTTCCGCCGTCAGTGGCGGAAGTAGAAACCGCTATTCCCGCGTTCATTGGTTACACTAAAAAAGCAACACGGGTTAACGACAACGATTTACAGTTAAAACCGACCAAAATCTACTCGATGAAAGAGTATGAGCAATATTTTGGAGGCCCACAGGAAGTCTACGGGGATACAGCGGAAAAAGGATTACACGTTGCAGTGACTAAAGATGATGAGGGTGCAATAACAAAGATTGTGGTTAATGAACCTGCACTTGTCTACTTGCTTTATTACGCCATGAAAATATTTTTTGATAATGGCGGCGGTCAATGCTACGTAATTTCCGTTGACAGTTATAAAACGACAACCCCGGCTATCAATTTGTCTGATGATGGTGACGCCACCAAAGGTTTGATGGATGGTCTGGAAGTGTTGAAAGACGAAGATGAGCCAACTTTAATCGTTATCCCGGAAGCGACTCAGTTGGCAAATGATGCTGAATACCAGACCCTGGTGCAGGCGATGTTAAAACAGTGTGGTGATCTGCAGGATCGATTTGCGGTGTTTGATGTACGTGGTGGCAAAAAGCCGTTTGTTTCGGATAGCGGTGATGATACCGATACGGTGGAGACAAATAATTCACAGTTGAGAAATCGGGCTCTGTTCGGTACATCCAATCTGAAATATGGTGCCCTGTACTATCCGTTTATTAAAACAGGGATGAACTATTATGTGAATCTGGGTGAAACCAATGTGAATGTCAAAATTGGTGCTGACGCTGCTAAAACGCTTAACGAGTTTGAGAAAACGGATACTGTTACCTATAACGCTGTTAAAACCGAACTGAAAAAGCACTACGTTGTACTGCCGCCTTCTTCTGCAGTTGTTGGTGCTTACGCAGCTATTGATGAATCCAGAGGGGTTTGGAAGGCGCCGGCGAATGTTAGTCTTGCTAATGTTATCGAACCTGTGGTCAAAGTGGATAATGTCGTGCAGGCAGACATGAATGTCGATGCCACTACCGGAAAATCCATTAATGCGATCCGGACATTTGCTGGAAAAGGCACATTGATTTGGGGGGCACGCACGCTCGCAGGCAATGACAATGAATGGCGTTATATCCCGGTTCGACGATTTTATAATACGGTTGAGGAGTCGGTAAAAAAATCGACCTATTGGGCCGTGTTTGAGCCCAATGATGCTAATACCTGGGTCAAGGTTCGTGGCATGATTGAGAATTATCTGACCCAGAAGTGGCGTGAAGGAGCGCTCGCCGGTGCATCTCCTCAGGAAGCGTTTTTTGTACGTTGTGGTTTAGGTACCACAATGGATTCCCAGGACATTCTGGAAGGTCGGATGAACGTAGAGATAGGAATGGCGGTGGTGCGACCTGCAGAATTCATCATTCTTAAATTCTCGCATTTGTTGCAAACCTCTTGAACTTGCGACTGGTTTTTACCGGTTTGTAGCAACTAACAGATTTAATTTTTTAGGAGACTAAATCATGCCACAGCAATATCCACTACCCGCATTTCATTTTACGGTTGAATGGGGTGGAAATCGAGTCGGTTTCACTGAAATCAGCGGACTTAACCAGGAAATCCAGCCTATCGAGTACCGCGAGGGCGCATCGCCGGAGTATGCGGTATCGAAAATGCCCGGTATGCCAAAGAATTCTGATATCACCTGTAAAAGAGGCATTGTCGAAAGTGATAATGACTTTTTTAACTGGATGAGTACCGTTCGCCTGAATAACATTGAACGCAGGGATCTGGTGGTCAGTTTATTGAATGAAGAGCACCAGCCGGTTATGGTCTGGAAGGTGCAATCAGCATTCCCCATCAAGGTGGAGGGCCCGGCATTGAAGTCGACAGGTAATGAAGTGGCGATTGAAGCAATCACGCTTGCCCACGAAGGATTACAGGTACAAAACGATTAACGTACTTAAATTATGGCACTTCACTATCCACCGGTTGGCTTTCATTTCAAGGTAGAAATTCTGGATCTTGATCTTAAGGATCACGACATTCGATTTTCAGATGTCGCCGGCCTGGCGTTGGAGATGTCTAGCGAAGAAATGGCAGAGGGTGGACAAAATCGTTTTGTGCAGAAGTTTCCAACCCGGGCAAAGCATCCGGAGTTGATATTAAAACGCGGCTTGTTGAACGATACGTCAATCTTACCCTGGATTCGCGAAAGTATTGAAAACTTCAATATCAAACCAAAGAATATTGATGTCAAGCTTCTGGATGAAGAACACATGCCACTGACCACCTGGCACCTCGTTAACGCGTTTCCAACCAAGTGGAGTGTCAGTGATCTGTCCGCCAAAAGTAATACTGTAGTGGTGGAGAGTATGCAACTTTATTATCAATATTTTACTGTTGAAAGTGCCTAGTGGAGAAGCGCCATGCCAGTTGTTGTTGATCAGGTGATTATTTCAGTTGAAGTGGGTAATCAGGCTTCCGGTGGTGCCAGCCAGGCATCTTCGGCAACTGAAGAGAAGCAGGTGATAGTGGCCGAGTGCGTGGAGCGCGTGCTGGATATTATACGAGATGAAAAACAACGTTAGACAGTTCGGGTTAACTTAAGTGGATAGAACGTCATGAGTGAAAATGGAGAACTCGAAAAACTACTGATCAAGTCTTACGATCAGGCGGACTACTCTGGTGAGCCGATCGGGGAATTTCGCGCATTTATCAATCCGAATGAAATTACCATGGCTTATGAAATGGAATACGACAGTGCTCAGGGTTCAGGTACCACGGGTAGTCGCATGGAATTTAAAAAAGTGAAACCCGGTGATCTTGCGCTGACATTTTTTATCGATGGCACAGGTGCTAATGGAGTTTTGGTTGATGTTCAGGAACAGGTTGACCTGTTTCAAACTGTCACAGGTTACAACGGTGATATTCACCGCCCAAACTATTTAAAAGTTACCTGGGGTACATTACAGATTAAACGCTGCGTGTTGAAATCGGCGTCTATTGCGTACAAGTTGTTTAAGCCTAGTGGTATCCCATTGCGTGCTGTAATCAGTGCCAACTTTACAGACAATTCCGACGATGAAACCCGAGTTGCTTTTGCACAGGATCAATCACCGGATTTGACCCACATGCGCATTATCAAAGATGGAGATACTTTGCCATTAATGTGTTACCGGATTTACGGAAGCCCACACCACTATATAGAAGTGGCGAAAGCCAATGGGCTTGATAATTTTAGACAACTTGTTCCTGGGGAACAGTTGTTCTTTCCACCTTTGGAGAAATAGTTATTACCAGTCAACGGACATTACCGGTTGCGAAAGGGCATCGAACATTTACGGTAAAAGTAAATGGAAATGTACTATCGCGCCAGCACCATCTGTTAGCCGTAAAAGTGAGTCACGGCGCCAACAAGATTTCAAACGCGCGTCTGATTTATCAAGATGGTGCAGCAGCCAGTTCGGATTTCCCTCTGTCGAACAGTGAAAATTTCGTTCCTGGTGCTGAAGTGGAAATACTGGCAGGAGCCAGTGGTGAAGAAAAGTCCCTGTTTACCGGTATTGTCGTTAAACACGCACTAAAAATACGAGAGTACACAGCACCGGAGTTGATTGTTGATTGCCAACATGCAGCAGTAAAAATGACCGTGGGCATGAAAAGTGCCTATTTTTTGGATCAGACAGACAGTGATGTTCTAAAGCAAATAATAGGTGCCTATGATGTTGATGTTGATGTTGCAGCCACCACACCTTCTCATCAACAAATTGTGCAATATGATAGCAATGACTGGGATTTTTGTTTATTACGCGCTTCAGTGAATGGCCAACTTGTTTTGCTACGGGACAACCAGTTAAAAATCCAGCTGCCGGTTGCAACTGGTGAAGCTAAAGTCATGCTGCAATACGGTTCAACGATTCTAGAGCTTGATGTAGAAGTTGACGCCCGCGATCAGTATTCAGGTATCAAGGGACTGGTTTGGGATTCCGTGAACCAGGAGGTGATCGAAAAAGAAGCTGTGAATCCTGAGCTGGATCCGCCAGGTAATTTGGCGCCCAGTGATTTGGCTGAAGTTCTGGCTAAGGAGGCATCAACTGTGCGATTTCCTTCCGTTATTGAGGAAGAGGCTCAAGCAGCAGTGGATGCGAGGTGGATGATTTCCCAGCTCAATCAGGTAGGAGCGCGAATTAAATGTGAGGGCATGACAGAAGTGCAACCCGGAGATATTGTGCAGCTTGATGGTATTGGTGAGCGATTTAATGGCAACGCTTTTGTCACTGCGGTTCGCCACGATTTTGATCTGGTTCAGGGCTGGAAAACATCACTACAAGTCGGTGGTATACGCCATTTATTTGATGATTCTCTTGCAGACTTGTGTAAACCCGAACAGCCTCTGGTACCACCGGTGAGTGGATTGAAAACCGGCATTGTGCTGAGTAACGAAGACCCCGATGGAGAATTTCGGGTGAAAGTAGCGTTGCCAATGGTGGGTCTTGATGGTGATGGAATATGGGCACGGGTCGCGACTCTGGATGCGGGTAGTTCCCGGGGAACTTTTTTTCAGCCGGAGGTGAGTGATGAAGTAGTCGTGGGTTTTTTTGACGATGATCCCAGACAGGCGGTGATTGTTGGCATGCTGCACTCCAGTGCAAAACCGGCTCCGTTTGAACCCAGTGATGATAATCATGATAAAGGGTATGTCAGCCGTTCTGAAATGAAGCTACATTTTGATGATGACAAGACCGCCATTACGCTAAGTACTCCCGGTGGTAATAACTTGTTAATGAGTGAAGACGAAGGTTCAGTCGTACTTGCTGATGAAAACGGTAACAAAATAGAAATGAACGCTGACGGTATCAAATTTGAAAGTGCAGCCGCAATAGAATTTGTTGCAGCTACCGAGGTAAGCATGGAAGCCGCTACGGACGTCGGCTTGAAAGCGGGCGCGGAACTCAAGCTGGAGAGCTCCGCTGGATCAGAACTTAGCAGTAGTGCGGTAACCCAGCTCAAGGGTAGTTTGGTGCAGATTAATTGATATATAAGCTAGCAGGAGGATCGAACATGGCATCAATTGTAAGAGTCGGTGATACCACTAATCATGGAGGCACGGTAGTTGGACCGGGGGTGCCCACAGTATTAGCCGGAGGAATGCCGGTGGCTGTTATGGGGGATATGCATGTATGTTCGTTACCACCTAATGCACATCAGCCAACTGCCAGCCCTTTTATCGCGAGTAATGCCACCGTATTAATTGGCGGTAAGCCTGTAGTGACAACAAGTGATAGTTGTGGATGTGGTGCAATGGCAGTGCTAGGTGACCCTACGGTGAAAGTCGGTTAGCGAAATAAAATGGCATAGAAAAAATTAAATGGTATAGGACATGAAGCAAAAAGCCTTTCAATCTTTTTTAGGAACCGGCTGGAGTTTTCCACCGGAGTTTAATAGCGTGGCTGGAGGAGTGCGCATGAGCAGCGATGAAATGGATATCGAGGCTAGCCTGAAAATTTTATTAGGCACCACTATGGGTGAACGTTTTCTGCGGCCAAAGTATGGCTTGAATTTACAGGAAATGTTGTTTGAACCGTTGAATGTTACAGCCCAGACATTTCTTAAGGATCGTGTCACCACGGCAATCTTGATTTACGAATCCAGAGTCAGGCTGGTGTCGGTGGAAATTGATACCACGGCGTTAAACCAGGGTGTTGTGAGTGTGGTGATTGAGTACGTGATACGAGCCACCAATTCTCGTTTTAATTTAGTTTATCCATATTATCTCAACGATGGCAATGAAGTTGCTAACGTCTTTACCGCTCGCCGCTAATCATGTCCAGTCCTGAAATCATTCAAAATAGTATACGCTCATTGGGACAGAGCCAGTCAGGCCGACTGCCGGCAGCCTTGAAATCTGATTTCGTTAATGTCGATGAACGAACTGTAGCAGACTACCTTGAGCTATTAAAAAAGCTTGCTGCTGAGATTCGCTTTTATGAAACCAGCAATGCCAATGAATCGAACTGGTCAAGTTTCTTCCCATTTTCTGAGGAAGAAGCATCAATATGGTTTGAAGGTCTTGATGACCGAACGCCACCTCACCTTGGCCTGCTTCTGGCGTTTCTTCAGTTATACAAGGAACCACAGGCTTTAATGAATGACATTACGGAACGTCACCTCGATTTTTATTATCAACAGATACTTAAACTGAAAAAAAAAGAGGCCATTCCTGATCACGCACATGTGGCGATCACCTTAAAGAAAGGTGTGGATAGTCAATTAATCAAGCCGGCATTCTCACTGTCTGCCGGTAAAGACAGTACTGGCATCGAACGTATTTACCTGCCGGTTAGAGAAAGCATAATCAACCAGTCTGAGGTTGCCGCAATCAAATCATTGTATCGAGATCCATCCGGCATTTTACGCTATGCCCCAATTGCGAATTCTATCGATGGCTTAGGAACTGTAGAAAAAGGACTGGACATTTCCTGGTCGGGGTTCGGACATGATGCCCTGCCAGCGGCGGAAGTCGGTTTTGCGATAGCTTCTCCTGTGTTGCAGATGGCAGAAGGAAATCGAACCATCAGTGTGAGGCTGTCACTGGCCAATGTCAATTTAACAACCCTCAATGAGGGTGTTGCGGATCAGGCTTTTGCCATTTATTTGACTGGTGAAAAATCCTGGCTGGGTCCTTACACAGTGACCCCTATAGTGACGCAATCCGAAATGAGATTCAGCGTAATTATTCACGAGGAAGATGATGCAGTTGTGAACTATCAGGCGGATACTCACGGTTATTCTTATGCAAGCGTAGCGCCGGTCATGCAGGTTTTACTTAATAAGGAAAATGCAGGCACGCCTTATGATCCTTTTCAGGGTTTGGTACTACATTCATTAAAGATTGATGTAGATGTGCAGGGAGTTCGTTCGCTAAATTTATCCAACGATTTTGGCAGTCTTAATGCGAAGAAAAAATTTACTCCTTTTGGGCCTGAACCAAAAGTCGGCTCACGTTTTGTAGTTGGCTGTAAAGAGGCATTCTCTAAAATGTTGACTGAGGTCAGTGTGAAACTTCCATGGGTTGACGTGCCGGCGGATTTGGCGACACATCATAGCGGCTATGGCAGGCAGAATGGTGAACGCGTGAATAACGATTGGTTTACGGCATCGGTTTCTTTTGCTGATGGTGCAAACTGGGAATCGAGTGTGACGGCGCAACAGTTGTTTAAAACTGGAAATGCCAGTCAGGCAAAAATCATAAAGTTTACAAATTCAACAGGCTCGAATTTAAGTAATAATCCTGCTTCATCATTCATTTATACCTTATTAGTCGCAAAAAACACCTGGGCAAAGACTGCGATGAATCAGATGTTTTTAGCTAACCCTGTGCAGTCGCTAACTACGGTAAATAAAGTTGAGCCTGTTGAAGGGGAGATGATTTTTAGTCTCAATAACAGTTTTCTACATGATGTCTATCGCAAAAAATATGTAGAAAATGTAGTTGAGTTCAGCAAGGGTACGGCAACGGAGTTGGTACTGTTAAATGAACCGGTCATTCCATCCATCCAGGATATTAGCCTTAACTACAAAGCGAGCAGTGGAACGGTTGATATGCTTACTGGTACCGCTGAATCCTTTGCGGACGGCCCAGTTCAGTTTTTTCATATTGGATATTTTGGACAGATGCGGGACCACCGGTATGTGCGTGAACAATTTGATTTTGTTGCAGACAAACAGGTGTCTTTACTCAGTGATATTAATGTAAAGGGAGAGCTATTAGTAGGTTTAACCGAGCTAGTTGCAGGTGAAAGTGTGTCGATACTGTTTCAGGTTGCAGAAGGTAGTGCTGATCCTGATCTCTCCGGGGCAGATATCACATGGTCAGTGCTGTGTGACAACTACTGGAAATCGTTAACTGCGGCTGACGTTGTGCTAGATACGACCAATCAACTCCTGATTAGTGGATTGATTACCTTCCTTATACCGGGAGAAGCAACCACCACCAATAGTTTACTGCCGCCCGGCTATATCTGGATTAAGGCGGCGTTAGATAAGGATGTGTCTGCGGTCTGTAAAATTAATAACATCATAGCTAATGTTATCGAGGTAGTTTTCGACGACCAGGGCAATGCAACTGATCATCTCGAGACATCGCTGCCAGCAAAAAGTATTTTTAAATTTAAGGCGGGTATGTCTTCGGTCAAGAAAGTTTCACAACCTTATGCATCGCTTGGTGGTGCAGCCAACGAAAGCCGTGATGGTTTTAATACACGGGTCAGTGAACGATTACGACATAAGGGCAGATGTATTACTCCATGGGATTATGAACGGGTAGTGCTTGAGCGCTTTCCAAAGCTACACAAGGTTAAATGTATCCCCCATGCCATGCCAGGAAGTTGGGCAGCACCAGGTCATATGATGTTGGTTCTAGTGCCGAACCTGAGTAACCAAAATGCCGTTGATCCTCTACAGCCCCGAGTTGATAGTAATACCTTGCTGCAAGTAGAAGAACTAAGTAAATCAAGGGCGAGCATGCAAATCCAGATACATGCAAGTAACCCAAAATATTCGCCTGTAACAGCCCATTTCAAAGTTAAGTTCCATCGTGGTTTTGAGTTTAATTATTATCGCCAGCAATTGAACAAATTTTTAATACAAACATTATCTCCATGGGTGTTTGATAGTTCAGAGGAGATTGAATTTGGTGGATCTATTTATGACTCGGTATTGCTTAACAAGATAGAGGAACTTGAATATGTCGATTTCGTTAGTGATTTCTCACTGAGTTCAGTGTTCGATGATAACCAGCATGGTGATAAAGGACAAATCCGGGCGGTAACACCGGATGCTATTTTGGTATCGGCTTTGGATCATATGATTGAGGAATATACGGGATGAAACCGGTACTGGATAATCTAACCATTCCCAGAAGTTCGCCAGATACGCTGGCGTTGAACAATGAGAAACTTTTACTAGCTGGTGTCGACTATATTCGCCAGTATTCTAGTCAAATATGGACCGATTTTAATATCCATGATCCAGGGATAACCACTTTGGAGTTACTGTGTTTTGCTCTTACTGATCTTTCTTATAGAGCTTCATTACCCATGGAAGATTTACTTACGGCTAGTGATCATTCAAGTGGTGAAACGGAGGCTGAAGCTGGCGAAATAAAAACACACACGCCAGATTTACAGGATCAGTTCCATAGTGCTGAAAATATTTTTCCTAATACGGCGCTAACTGCAAACGATTACCGAAAAATTTTGATCGATATTCCGGAGATTAAAAATGCGTGGCTAGTCGCTAGCAAGCAATCTTTATTTGCCGATAGGCGGAAAATAAAATTATACCTGTCACCACCCGTTAATAATTCATCGGAAGAAGTCAGGTTGGCTGGTCTTTACGATGTTTTAATTGATTATATGGAAGGGATTTCATCAACTCAAAAGCAACAGGCCATGGCACAGGTGAAAACTATTTTGATGGATAATCGTAATCTTTGTGAAGACTGGGTTAGCTTCAAAGCAATCAAGCAGCAAAAATTCTTTTTGTGCGGCGGTATTGAATTAGCTCCAAATGCTGATCAAACAGAAGTATATGCACAAATTCTATACGTTGTTCATCAATATTTGGCGCCTAACGTTCCGCGATACACGCTCAAGGAAGTTCTCGAACTGGTAAAAGAAGATGGTAATCAATATTCGACGGATGAAATCTTTGAGGGGCCATTATTGGAAAACGGTTTTATCACTGATGAGTCACTTGAATCTTCCAGCTTGAAAACTGAAATACGTCTTTCTGACATTATTAGTGTGATTATGGATATCGACGGAATAGCCAGGCTCCGAGATATTCATATCACCCCGGTTAAGTCCACTGAAGCGCCGGAAAATAGATGGCTGGTTCACGTCGAGTCAGGGAAAAAACCAACACTGGATATCGATAAATCTCGCCTCGGATTTTATTTTGAAGATCTGCCAGTAGTTACCTCTATAGCGGAAGTTAAAAAACGTTACCTGGCATTATTAAAACAGGACAAAGAAAAGCTGGAAAGTAAAAAAGTTGAAAACTTTAAGCTGCCCACTGGACGATTTCGTAATCCGCGTTATTACTATTCTTTTCAAAATCATTTTCCAGTAATTTACGGACTGAGTGATATCGGTGTACCCAGTGGCACAAGTCCAATGGATGCAAACAAAGCATTGCAGTTGAAAGGTTATTTACTTTTTATCGACCAAATACTGGCTAATTATTTTTCCCAACTTGCTGACATCAATAAATTATTTTCCAGCAATCCTGAAATCACTGAGACCTATTCGAATCAGGTGGTTGACTCATTCAAGGATTGGCAGCGAATTTACCCGCACGTGGATACGCAGGCAGAATCACCTGCAGAACAGAAGGCTGAACTGCTAGCGGCTACGCTGGCAAACATCGATGAGATTTTTTCAGAAAAAGACCAGAAGTTAGATCGGCGAAATCGTTTTCTTGATCACTTGATCGCCCGTTTTGCTGAGGAGTTATCCGAATTTACCGGTGCCTTAAGCCGTTCTTTTGCCACCAATGAAACGTCAGTGGTGCGATACAAGTGTGATTTTATAAAGCAGTATCCAGCAATCAGTAGTGGCAGGGGGCGAGCGTACAACTACTCACTTGGAGTTGAACTCTGGAACTCTAAAGAAAATATCTCTGGATTAGAACACCGTCTGTCTGTTTTGTTGGGGCTGGAGAATAAAGCACGAAGAAATCTTTCGGAAATTGAATTACATGATGACGTGGAAATTTTTGGTAGCACAGCAGAAGGATTCAGGTTTCGAATAACTGATAGAGAA
>CAWBXM010000050.1:0-17033 GCA_963792545.1 uncultured Gammaproteobacteria bacterium
AAATATCAATTCATTTCGCTTTGTCGAACGTGCGATAAATATCGAAGTGGAGCGGCAGATCGATCTGATCGAAGACGGAGGTGAAGTGGTTCAGGAAACTCGTCTATATGATTCGGTCAAAAATGAAACACGTTCGATGCGCAGCAAGGAAGAGGCTAATGACTATCGATATTTCCCTGACCCGGATCTGTTGCCGGTAATTATCACTGAAGAATATCGCCAGCAGGTCAAGGCTGAATTGCCTGAGTTGCCCGAGCAAAAGCAGCAGCGTTTCATGGATGAGCTGGGACTGACAGAATATGATGCCGGTGTCATTACATCATCCCTGGCATTATCTAATTACTTTGAAACAGTCGCTATTAAAACGGGTGACGCAAAGCTGTCAGCTAACTGGATCACCAGTGAATTATCGGCTCGATTGAACCGCGAAGAGATCGAAATAGATAAGGCAAACGTTGATGCAGAAGCCTTTGCTTTATTGTTAGTGCGTATTAAAGACAATACTATCTCCGGAAAGATCGCCAAAGATGTGCTTGACGCCATGTGGAAAGGTGAGGGCAGTGCCGATGAAGTGATCGAAAGCAAAGGCCTGAAACAGATCACAGACACTGGCGCGATCGAAGCCTTTGTCGATGAAGTTATCGCTAATAATCCAGCACAGTTCGAAGAATTAAAAGCCGGCAAAGATAAGATGATGGGTTTCTTTGTCGGGCAGGTAATGAAGATGTCCAAAGGCAAAGCCAATCCCGCACAGGTGAATGAGCTTATTCGTAACAAGATGAAGTAGAAAAAACTTATTATCCACCACAGAGGACACAGAGGACACAGAGTGTTTTTTTGTTAAGCTGTGCCTACGGCGCAGTTAACAATAAAACGTTTTTCTCTGTGCCTCTGTGCCTCTGTGGTGAATCGTCTTTAAGTCTTTAAGGTTGTAATATGAACGAATCAGAATTTCAGGAAGTTGCCGATCAAACCATCGCGGATATCCAGGACGCTATAGATAACAGTGGCGCAGACATCGATTACGATGAAATCGGTGGTGTGTTAACACTGGAATTTGAAAATGGTAGCAAAATTATTTTCAGTAAACAGGGCGCGATGAATCAATTGTGGATGGCCGCCAAGTCAGGAGGCTTCCACTTTGATTACGATGAGGCCACTAAACAATGGCTGTGTGATATTGGTGACAGAGAAGAGCTATATAGTATGCTGTCGCGACTTTCTACTGAACAGGTGGGTGAAACAGTGGATCTAACCACGCCTTAGTAAACTGCTATCAAAGATGTCTGTTCAGCTATAAGCCAGATGCACGATTGTGTATGCCTGTCGATCAGGCTATCTCTTATCACACTGATGAAAATACATCACACAAAAAATAATCACCGACGCATGTTTGATTAGGGGCTGATCATTCTAATGCAATTATCGACGCAGCAGATAAAATACAGAGATAATTTTTTATCGCCGTTAAAACAACGGCTGTATTATCTAAAGAGTCTGCCCATGGGATTTATCAGCGGTATCAGGCTGATTTATCTAGACCAGAAAAAATCAGTGGTTACTGTGCCCAATCGCTGGCTCAATAAAAATCCGTTTAACTCTATGTATTTTGCGGTACAGAGTATGGCCGCAGAATTATCGACCGCCGCGCCGGTGATGTTAGCCTTGCATGGCTGTGATGCTAGCATCGCATTAATCATTGTCAGTATTAGGGCAGACTTCGTTAAAAAAGCGCAGTCTGAGTTAACCTTTGTCTGTCTTGATTACGAAAAAATATTTAACGCCATCTCTGAGTTAAAGCAGGCGGGTGATAGCGCAACAGTAACGGCTAAAACCATTGGTAAAGATGTCGCTGGGGATGAAGTTGCAACATTTTATTTTACCTGGTCATTTAAAAGACGGGTTTAGGGCGTGTATAAATTCATCTGTGCACTTTGAAAATTGTATTGATTCTGTTGCTTACGAACATAGACTAAGTCCGAGTGCTCTGAGTGTCTAAATATAAAAGGATATAACGTTTAAAGTTGAGTCAAAAATGTGCATAATTATCGTATGTTGAAGACACGGACAAAAACACTAATATTTACTTTGTTGCTGACCTTATCAACGAGTCAGATAGTTCGTGCTGAAACCAAGCTTTATCAATACGATGGCAAGTTGCCATTTGTGGAGATGATGCTAAATATGATGGCGGTGATGGGTATTATTGACCGTGTGCCAGCGGGTCTGGTTAACAGAGGTTATGGGGGTTATGGGGGTTATGGGGGTTATGGTTCTGGCTTTCCTTCCTCTGGTTTGTCAAATCCTTATATGCGTGCTTTAGCCATGCGTGGTATATCTCCGACTGGCTTTTCGTCCCTGCAAAATCCTTATGCACGAAACCGGTATGGTAACACCCCTTTCTCGCGTTCGCCGTGGTTGCAGTCACCCTGGACACAGGCGGGTACCAATGGCAGTAGTCCGCTCTGGGGTAGTCCTGACTGGGGTGTGTTGCCGATAGATGATTATTTGAATGATTCTTCCTGGGGTGACTATGGCCAGAATGGCTGGCGAGATGGGCGATATAATACTCGTCAATATTGGTCAGCCGATGATGTAAAGGAATGGGTGGATGAGCCATGGGAAACCTCAACCTGGAACCCTGAGGCAAGAACATCGGCGCGGTCTGAGCAGAGGGTGCCGCAACAATCAGCGCCAGCACTGGTGCAGAATTTTAATTATGGTGTTCCTGCTAATGATGTTATGGATAACAGGTCCATGCAAGATTCAGCACAGGGTAACAGGCAAAACAATACAGCCTATAACTCATCTCCGCTGGCGAAACTCGCACCAGGTGGTGCGCCATCTAATTCACGATACAGGCCGCAGCGAAAACCTTCTCCGCTGGCCAGGCACAGTAGGCCGGGCGCGGATAACCGGCAAGGGAATATAGCGAGCGGAAGATCGGTCACTAAACCTAAAAAGACTATCAGACAAAAACCTTGTGTGACCGAGTTCTGCGGCCTGAAAAAACCTGATCTGGATGGTTTGTGGGTCGCGCAAAATGGTGAGATGCTAGGCATAAAAGATCAGCGTTATCTCTGGGCAGATAGCAACTCACGTTATTTGAGCGGTCAGCTTAATATAGAAAATGAGTATCTGCTGGCTAATGTTGACGGCCACGATAAGTTGCTGCGTTTTAAATACAAACTTGCCGGCGATCATCTGTTGACCATGCGGCCTGATGGCATGATTCGCGAGTTTACCCGGATGTCTCGTGATCAGTATCTTCGTGCTTATCAGGACGGCTACTACCAGGACGGTTACTATAAGTAAGTAGTTTCTGTGCTCTGCCTGATTTTCGTTTGTCAAAAAAACGGTTAACTTTCATCTAAAATCAGGTCGATTTCTTTCATGCTGTCCTGTTGTTGAGAATAAGCACGTATTTCCAACACGCCCTTAGTATTAAGTGAGATGATCAGGTAGAACACATCTTTATAACTGCTCTGTTCGATATCTAACGGTGAGGGAGTTGCGTCAGTATCCGGGTGTGAGTGTACGATAGCAAACAGCTGCTGCTGTTTATCACGCATTTGTTTCATCGCGCTTATTTGCTGAGGCGCATCCATCAAAAAACGGCAACTGGGATTTTTTGATACGTTGCTGATCGGGTAATATTCTTTTTCTCTGGACGAGGGGTTGCTACCGATTAAACCGCATACTTCCCTTTCAGGGTTATGCTGTGCATGAGCCAGCACCTTGTTGATTAAAGGTCGTGGCAGGTAGAGCGTATTATCTGGTGTAGGCATATCTTTCATTATTAAATTGATATTAATGGCTGCAGACTTTGCAGTTCGGATCTTTTTTAAGTTTCATCGTGCGCCACTGCAATGCGAGCGCATCAAATATTAGCAGGCGATTGTGCAGGGTTTCACCTATGTCACATATTAATTTTATGGCCTCCAGTGCCTGCATGCTACCTAATATGCCAACCACTGGCGCAAGTATTCCATTGTCACTGCAGTTTGTGTTCTCATCGCCGCCCTCCTCAAACAGGCAGGCGTAACAGGCGCTATCGTCATGAGTGAAATCAAAAACACTTATCTGGCCTTCATACTGTATAGCTGCCGCTGATACCAGTGCAATTTTTTGTGATACACATGCACGGTTGATAAGAAAACGTGTGGCAAAATTATCCGTTGCATCGATGACGCAACTCACCTCGTTGATCAATATTTTGAGCTCGTCGAGTGTTAGTTTTTTATTGATACAATGAATGTCTGTTTCAGCATTTATTTTCAGCAGTGTGTTTTTGGCGGATTCGACTTTGGCCTGACCAAGGTTATCAATGTTGTGGACTATCTGGCGTTGTAAGTTGCTGTTGTCAACGGTATCGAAATCCACCAGCGTTAATGTGCCGACACCCGCAGCGGCAAGGTACATGGCTGCAGGGCTTCCCAGGCCGCCGACACCGAGGATGATAACGTGAGCGTTTTGCAGCAGCTGTTGTCCTTCGATACCAAAATGAGGCAGCATGATCTGACGGCTGTAATGTAACAGTTGTTCGTCGTTAAAATCGATATCGTTTTTTGGCATGATGTGAAAAAGCGAAGTTAGTAGTTTGCAGTTTTGAGTATAAAGCAAAAAAAATCTTAGACACAGGATTTTGTTTTTATAACATTAAACTGCCAACTGCCAACTGCCAACTGCCAACTTAAAACTTTCTCCCCGCTGTCATACGAGTATGCCCCGATAAATCTTTTTGTTGAACAATTTCCGTATAACCGTTTTTCATAAAGCAATCGGCGACCAGCTGTTTTTGATCATAACCATGTTCGATGACCAGCCAGCCATTATTTATCAGATGATCTTTTGCGTGTCGGCATAGATGTTCGATAGCATCCATGCCGGTATTGCCAGAGACTAACGCACTTACTGGTTCAAAGCGTACGTCGCCCTGAGATAAGTGCGGGTCATTGGTGCTGATGTAAGGTGGATTGCTGACGATGACATCAAAATTATTTTCTGTGATATTACTGAACCAGTCGCTGTTTATAAGAGTGATACCTGTTTGTAGATTTTCATTGTTCTGTGCGGCTAGTTGCAATGCCTGCATTGATGTGTCGCTGGCAAAAACTGACCAGTCAGGTTTTTCTTTGGCAATGGATATAGCGATTGCGCCTGTACCTGTGCCCATATCAAGAACTTTCAGATTATTTTTGTTGCTGAATTTTTCCAGGAGAAATTCGATCAAGGTCTCGGTCTCTGGACGTGGGATAAGTGTGCTGTCGTTGACCTGAAAATTTAACGACCAGAATTCTCTCGACCCGGTTAAATGCGCAACGGGTACGCCTCGTGATCTTTGTCGTATTAATTTTTGATAAGAAGTAATTTGTTGTGAGCTGAGCTTTTTTTCAGGCCATGCGGCAAGATGTGCGGTATTGCAGTCCAGTAAAAAGCTTAATAATACCTGAGCATCTACTGCGGCACTCGGGCTTGACTCAGCCAGGTCTGTTGTTGCTTGTTGAAGTGCTTGCTGAATATTTATCGAAGCTGGTTCATAAAGAGGGTTCATCAAAGCGGGCTCATCTAAAGTGATTCATCAAGTATCATGGAGATAATTTGAGTTTGTCGGTTCAATTCACCTGTCAGTTCGATTGTTTATGCACCAGGTTAATCAGTAGACAGCGAAGCCAGTTGTTCAGCCTGATACTCATTGATCAATGGTTCGACCACCTGCTGTAAAGATCCCTGAATGATATCGTCCAGTTTGTATAAGGTGAGATTAATCCGGTGATCAGTAATCCGTCCTTGCGGATAGTTATAGGTGCGGATGCGCTCAGAGCGGTCGCCGCTGCCAACCAGGCTTTTTCTTGTCTGTGCCTGCTCTGCCTCTTGTTTGTCGATTTTCGCGTTCATGATACGAGACTGTAATAATGACATCGCGCGCGCTTTGTTCTTATGTTGTGAGCGCTCATCCTGGCATTCAACTACCGTACCCGTTGGGATATGTGTGAGGCGCACTGCGGAGTCAGTCTTGTTTACGTGCTGACCACCGGCGCCGGATGCACGAAACGTGTCGACACGTAGATCGGCTGGATTAATCTCAATCTTCTCTACGTCGGCAATTTCGGGCATTACAGCTACCGTCGCCGCTGAGGTGTGAACACGGCCCTGTGATTCAGTTTCGGGTACCCGTTGTACACGGTGTGCGCCGGATTCAAATTTTAATTGCGAATAGGCGCCATGACCGATGATGCGGGCAATGATCTCTTTGTAGCCGCCGTGCTCGCCTATGTTCTGGTTAATGATTTCTACCTGCCAGCGTTTTAATTCTGCAAAACGGGTATACATGCGGAACAGGTCACCGGCAAAAATTGCCGCTTCATCTCCACCGGTACCGGCACGGATCTCAAGAAAGATGTTGCTTTCATCATGCGGGTCTTTGGGCAGTAAGGATTTCTGCAGTTCGAGCTGCAGGGCTTCGATATTTTTACTGGCTGCTTTTATCTCTTCTTCGGCCATTTCGCGAACTTCAGCGTCATCGTCCTTCAGCATGTCTTCGGCAGCCTTCAGATCGTCCTGGGCGCTGTTGTAATCCTGGAAACAGGTGACCACGGATTCGAGCTGAGAGTATTCCTGTGACAGTCCCCGAAACTGGTTCTGATCAGCGATAACATCCGGGTCAGAAAGTAAGCCGGAGATCTCTTCATATCTGTCGAGCAGTGCATGCAGTTTATTTAGTATGGAGTCTTTCATTTGTCAGGCGGCTGCTCTGTGAGGTTGTCTTTATTATTGTTAGTTCGAGGTTCGGTATCGTCGTGTAGAAACAGATTTTGTGCGATGTCTAATATATCGTCGCGGTTTTCTTTGCTCGCCTGGCGCAACTGTATGCTGGGCTGGTGCAGAAATTTATTGGTCAGAGTGTTAGCAAGAAACTCGAGTGCCTGTTGTGGATCCTGGCCAGCGGCCAGTTGTTTTTTTGCTTTGTTCAATACTTCGTCACTGAGTGTTTTGGTGTTTTGTCTGATCTGTGCGATGACATCAACCGCGCCCAGCGAACGCTGCCAGTCGAGAAAATGAATAACCTGTATATCAATGATCTCACGTGCCTGTTCAGCGGCCTGCTGCCGGTTTTCCATGTTCGCTTCGATGACTGACTGCAGGTCATCCACACAGTATAAATAAACATCATCAAGTTCGTTGACTTCAGGCTCAACATCACGCGGCACGGCCAGATCGACCATAAAGATTGGTTCGTGTTTACGCTGTTTTAATGCGCGCTCGACTGTGCCTTTGCCGATGATTGGCAGTGGGCTGGCGGTGGATGAAATCACGATATCACTGCGATGCAGGTGCGTGCTAATGTGTTGCAGGCTGATGGCTTCACCGTCAAACTCATCGGCCAGTTTTTGTGCGCGCTCGATACTACGGTTGGCGATGATGATCTTAGTCACGCCCTGTGTATAGAGGTGCCGTGCGGTTAACTCGATAGTTTCGCCAGCACCGACAAGTAATACGGTGGTTTGTTTGAGGTCACCGAAAATCTGCTTGGCCAGGCTAACCGCAGCAAAAGCTACTGATACTGGGCTGGAACCGATGTCGGTATCGGTGCGCACCTGTTTGGATACGGCAAAAACGCGCTGATACAACTTACCGAGCAGATGGCCAATGGTGCCGTTCTTATTCGCTATCGCGTAAGCCTCTTTCATCTGGCCGGCAATTTGAGGTTCGCCCAGAACCATAGAGTCTAGCCCACTGGCGACTTCCATAGCGTGGCGGATAGTCTCCTCATGTGGCAGCAGGTATAAGTGTTGTTTGAACTGGCTTTCATCCAGGCCATGAAATTGACTGAACCATTGGATGAGCGCACTGTCGTTATCTTCAGAGGTGACGCAATAAAGTTCAGTACGGTTACAGGTTGATAAGATGCTGGCTTCTTTGATGTGAGCCAGCTTTTTCAGGCTCTGCAATGCTTCCGGTAAAGATTGTGGCGTGAACGCAAGCCGTTCACGCAAATCTAAAGGCGCGGTTTTGTGATTGATACCAAGTGTAATCAAAGACATAGGCGGTTGCAGAATAATAATCTTTCGGGAAAACGAGCAATTTTGCGCGATGGTTGCTTTTAACTCAAGCATATTACGGGCTTTCATCTAAAATATTTGGTTGTTCGATTTGTTTTCCGCTCCAAATATTGCCGCTATCATAACAATATGCGTTATATTACCTAAGGAACCTCTGAATAATTAGCAAGATACGATTTCACTAATTAATCAGAGGTTCCCTAACGAAGATGGTCTAAAAAATGGTCTATTAAGAGATGGGCTATAAAAAATGTTTATTTAACAGGTTGCTATGCTAAAGATTACCCATATTGTACTTCTTAATATTCGCTGTGCAGTTATATCCATGAAACAAGTCCCCCAGTTTTTTTTCTACCTGCTATTGCCGCTGGCGCTGATGGGGTGTAATAACCTGTCGGCTAGAGATGCCAGCAAAGATGGCGCTGCTGATACTGAAGTACAGACTGGGATACCGCTTAAAACACCGGCCGAAGCATCTACTGCAGTAGATGATATGGCTGGCAGTGAAACGACAGTGTCTACGTTAGGCGATGCGGCTCCACAAAAAGAAGTCAAGCTGGATGGTGATACGCTATTTAACCTGCTGGCTGCTGAGTTTTCCGGTAACGCCGGCGATGTTGATGCATCGCTAGCTTATTACGCAGAGGCATCCAAAACCATAAAAGACAGCCGCATCGCAGCACGTACGGCTTATATCGCTTTGTACGGCGAAAATTATGACGAGACATTGCAAGCACTAAATCGCTGGAATGAACTTGAGCCGGATGCCCTGGATTTGCCGCGGATGTACGCGGTAACCTACCTCAAGCTGGGGCAACCGGATAAAGCGGTGCCTTATATCGAAAAGATGATTTCAGAAACGCATGAATCCTCGACTGATAAAGCTCTGGCAGTTAAAGATCTGCTAGCTAAAGAAACAGATGTTGAAAACGCTCATTTAGTTTTGCAAAAGATGAATGCAAAACCAGATAAAAATAAGCACCTGCTGGTATTGCAGTCACGTTATGCCGCGCAGCTTAAGTTGTATGACGAGGCGCTGCGTTTGCTTGATGAAGTATTGATAATTGATCCTTCTCTGAACGAAGTGCAGCTTATCAAAGCCAGAATTTTATCCGCGCAGGGTAAAGAAGATGAAGCGGTTGCCACCATCAAGCAGCTAGTGGATGGACTGCCGGATAATAATACCTTGCGCCTGCAGTATGCGCGTATGTTAGTCGAACAGCGCAAAATGCAGGAGGCAACAGATCAATATGTAATACTGCATGAAAACATCCCTGATGATAGCGAGATCATGTTTAGTCTGGCTCTATTGTATATCGATACAAAACAGCTCGATGAAGCAGTAGATGTGCTGCAGAAATTAACCGAGATCGAAGAAAAAGCACCTGCAGCCAACTATTATTTAGGTCGAATTTCTCAGAACAGGGGAGATCAAAAACAGGCTGTATCATATTATCTGGGTGTTAAAAACGGTGAATATGCTTATGATGCGCAATTACGTATCGGCATATTGCTGGCTATTCTTGGTAAGCCCAATGAAGGCATGGCAAAACTGGAGGCACTGGTCGAAGCACAGACAAACTGGACATTGCGTGTAAAAGCTTATATTGCTCAGGGTGAAATATTGCGCAGTGAAAAACGTTTTAAAGATGCTGTGGAGTTGTATAGCCGCGCCCTGCAGCAAAAGCCCGACGACACAACACTGCTCTATGCGCGTGGTCTGATGGCAGAAAAAGTTGATCGTCTGGATATGGCAGAAGCTGATCTATTAGAAGTGATCACAAAAGAGCCGAACAATGCCGATGCGTTAAATGCCTTAGGTTACACCCTGGCTGACCGCACATCACGTTATGACGAAGCGCTGGAATACATTCAACGTGCAGCAAAGCTGGTACCCGATGACCCGGCCATCCTCGACAGTCTGGGCTGGGTGAGTTACCGTCTGGGAAACACGAACGATGCCATAAAGTGGTTGTCCCAGGCTTTTAACAAGCTGCAGGACGCGGAGATAGCGGCGCATTATGGTGAAGTTTTGTGGAGCGCAAACCAAAAAGATAAAGCGCGCGAAATCTGGAAAAAAGGTAAGGCGGTAGACGCAGAAAATCCGGTACTAGTTGAAACACTGGACAGGATAAAGCCATAGTGTGTTGTTATTCAACTGTTGCAGTTTGAGTCCTGGCGAAAGTTAAAAGTTTTTGAAATCTTCCGCAAATGGACGCGAATGAACACAAATTAAAACAAAATAATTATTTTTAAAAAAATAGGTTCACAGCATTACTATTTATGTCAGCCTAAAAACATACTAATAAATCTTTTATTTGCGTTCATTCGCGTCCATTTGCGGAAAAATAGTTTTTTCTTGTAAGTCTGCTTCTGGCTATATCTGGAAGTCATCTTGGTGATTTTGAGTCAAAGGTTTTCAACGAGTATGATTTCTAAAAGATTGTTAGTTTGATATAGTCTTCTTATTAATTCTAATTTTTATTGATCATTATGAATCGTCATTTTTCGTTTCTTTCAGTGACCGCGCTTGTATGTCTGCTGCTTTCATCCTGTGCCATGGTAAAAGATGATAGTGACGAAGTAGATAAGAGCAAAATAAAACCTGCAGGCTGGTCTGGCGAAATGAAAAAACGCCAGCAGATAACTAGCTGGGAACTTCGTGGCCGACTGGGTGTGCAAACCAGGGACACAGGTGGCAGTATGGATATTATCTGGCAGCAGTCAGGCGATGACTTTACGATCCGATTGCTAGCACCAATGGGTGCGGGTAATTATCTTATACAGGGAGAAAAAGGTGTAGCTGAAATTCGTTTTCCGGATGGTGAGAAAAAAATTGTTGATAACGTGGATGAGGTTTTTAAGTCTACTCTTGATGTTGCCTTGCCCGTTTCAGCCGTCAAAGACTGGATACGTGGGTTGCCAGCAAATGTATTGCCGGTCGAATCTATCGAGTGGAACAGCAAGGGTTTGATCGATCGCATTAAGCAAGCTGGCTGGAATGTAGAGATGAAAAAATATTCCGGTGAGAAAATATTAATACCGTTTAACGTTTATCTAAGTCGTGAAGATGATCCCGACCTGGGGGTTCGCCTGGTGCTCAGGCTATGGCTGGTTGATAATTAATCGATGTCCAGTCCCAATCTGAATAATGTAATTTTGCCGGCTCCGGCAAAACTGAATCTCATGCTCCATATCACCGGGCAGCGAGATGATGGTTATCATGAATTACAAACCGTGTTTCAATTTATTGATTTTTCTGATGAGCTGCAATTTTCACAGCGAGATGATGAGCAAATTATTCGCCAGAGTGAAGATTTTTCCGTACCGGAAGAAGACGATATTATTATTCGTGCAGCAAAAGTCTTGCGTGCCAGGTACCGGCTGAATCATCAAGACTCGAGTAATAAACTTACTGAGAAAAAGTTCGGTGTTGATATCAAACTAAAAAAAAACATACCGATGGGAGCTGGTCTCGGCGGTGGTAGTTCTGATGCTGCGACCACATTGATCGCGTTAAATCTGATATGGGATATGCAGTTCTCCATCGACGAGCTGGCTGAGATAGGGCTGGGTCTGGGCGCGGATGTACCCGTTTTTGTGTGCGGTTTTGCTGCATTTGCGGAAGGTATCGGGGAAAAGTTAAGCCCATTATCGCTGCCTGAAAAGTGGTATTTGGTGGTGGTGCCACCGGTACATGTTTCGACAAAAGAAGTTTTTTCAAATCAAGAATTGACACGGGATTGTTCTGCCATCAAACTATGCGACCTTTCGCGGCATGAGTGGCGGAATGTGTGTACTAAAGTGGTCAGTGAAAGCTGCCCTGAAGTTTTACAAGCTCTTGATATTGTTGGTAAATATTCAAGATCGAGGATGAGTGGTACGGGCGCTTCAGTGTTTGCTGAGTTTGATACTAAAGCGCAGGCCGAAGAGGTTTTGCTGAAAATTATGCAAAACACTGCAACCAAAGGCTGGTTTAGTTTCCTGGCACAAGGTTTTAACCAGTCACCGTTGCACCACTATCTGGAGTCTCAAACCAGGTAAATTGAGAAAATTTTTGGGCCGTCGCCAAGCGGTAAGGCACCAGGTTTTGATCCTGGCATGCGCAGGTTCGAATCCTGCCGGCCCAGCCATATTATGAAAGACCTGACTATGTTACAAAGTAGTGAGGCAAAGGTATTAAGGTGGCAGGAGGCGAACCGTTACAGGTTCGACAAAATCGCCGGGAGCGATTTTGAACATCAGCGTTTTTCAGCTGATGGCCCGTAGGGCAAATGACAGGACGTCATTTGTAATCCTGCCGGCCCAGCCATATTATGAAAGACCTGACTATGTTACAAAGTAGTGAGGCAAAGGTATTAAGGTGGCAGGAGGCGAACCGTTACAGGTTCGACAAAATCGCCGGGAGCGATTTTGAACATCAGCGTTTTTCAGCTGATGGCCCGTAGGGCAAATGACAGGACGTCATTTGTAATCCTGCCGGCCCAGCCATATTTGAAAACCCGCTATATTAGGCGTGGTGAGATAGACGTATTAAAACGCCCAATGAGAACCGTTAGAGGTTCGACAAAATTGCAGGAGCAATTGCCGGTGCAGTATTTCGTAATCCTGCCGGCCCAGCCATATTAGAAAAGCGCGCAAAGATATTGCGTCCAGGTAGATCCTAAAGCTAGCAGTAACTGTTAGTTCCACCATAGTTCAAGGTGAGCATTGCTTAAAATGAGACAGACATGGTGAATCAACAAGACCAAAGTCGATTGATGGTGTTCGCAGGTAATGCTAATCCTGAACTGGCCAAACGAATTGCGGAGATCCTGGGTACAGGATTGGGAAAGATCGGTGTAGAAACCTTCAGCGATGGAGAGATATGCGTCGAGATTCTGGAAAACGTACGTGGTCGTGATGTATTTATTATTCAGCCCACTTGCTCGCCATGTAATGATCATCTAATGGAACTGATGGTGATGATAGATGCCATGCGTCGTGCCTCAGCAAAGCGTGTTACAGCTGTCGTACCGTACTATGGTTATTCGCGACAGGATCGCAAACCGCGTTCGGCGCGGGTACCGATCACGGCTAAAGTTGTTGCTAACATGTTGGCCAGCGTGAAACTGAGTCGCCTGCTTACTGTGGATCTGCATGCCGATCAGATTCAGGGGTTTTTTGACTTACCGATTGACAATGTATATGCCTCGCCTCTGTTGTTAAAAGATATCTGGCAGCAGCGCCATGAGAATTTACTGGTAGTGTCGCCAGATGTCGGTGGTGTGGTTAGAGCCAGGGCATTGGCTAAACGATTAGGCGACGCAGATTTGGCTATTATCGATAAGCGTCGTCCTAAGGCTAACGTATCTGAGGTAATGAATATTATCGGAGATGTAGAGGGTAAAAACTGTGTGATCGTGGATGACCTTGTTGATACTGCGGGCACCTTGTGTAAAGCCGCCGGGGCATTGAAAGATCATGGTGCAATCAGCGTGTCAGCCTATTGTACGCACCCGGTTTTATCTGGTGATGCAATAAAGAATATTAATAAATCAGTACTGGATGAACTGGTCGTAACAAACACTATACCGCTGTCTGAGCTTGCGCAACAATGTACACGCATCCGACAGCTATCTGTAGCGCCTATGCTGGCAGAAACAATACGACGGATATACATGGATGAGTCCGTTAGTGAAATGTACGTAGATTAATCAAGAAGGATTAATTAAGCAGAATTAACGAGCGGATATTTTGTCTTCACTCGGCGTTAAAAATTATTTCGCCTTGATTGAAAATAAGATCTCCACTCCAGAAATTTGGTGGTAACCGCCAACAAAACGAAAGTTATAAACTTTCAAACGTGCTTCATTTGGTCGCGAATGAAGTTTTATTATTTATTGCTCGGAGAAAATTATGAGTGCACAACTAACTGCTACATTGCGTGAAGATCAGGGGAAAGGTGCGAGCCGCCGCCTGCGCCATGCAAAACAACTACCTGCCATAATATATGGTGGTGATACAGACCCAGTGTCGATTTCACTGTTACAAAAAGATGTTCAGCACGAAATCAGGAATGAATCGTTTTACTCGCAGGTGCTTACTCTCAGATGTCAGTGGTAAGTCTGAAAAGGTGCTGATACGTGATGTTCAGCATCATCCCTATAAAATAGACGTGATGCACATGGATTTTATTCGTGTCGATGAGAACAGACTTGTACATGTGTTCTCGCAATTGCACTTTATAGGTGAAGACGAGTCACCGGGTGTTAAAAACGAAGCGGGTGTTGTCAATCACGTTGTTACGGAAGTCGAGCTGGAATGCTTACCGGGAAATATTCCTTCTCATATCGAAATCGATCTGTCCGAAATGCATGTTGGTGATGTGATCCACCTGACTGATCTGAAATTACCAGAAGGTGTTTCCGTGTTAGCCCTGAAACAGGGTGATGAACATGACACTGCTGTTGTTGGTATGCATGTACGTAAAGTTACTGAAGAAGTTGAAGAAGAAGGTGCGCCAGAAACTCCGAAGCACCAGAGTCGGAAAAGGAGGTGGCGACGACGGACGCGCAGAGTAGATATGTCTGCTAGATCAATAGATCTTAAAGCCATCGTGGGGCTGGGTAATCCTGGCTCCAAATACACTGAAACCCGGCACAATGCCGGGTTTTGGTTTATTGACGAAGTAGCACGTAAATATTCAGCTGTACTTCGCCCTGATAAAAAATTTCATGGTGAAGTGGCAAAAATTTCAATCGAAGGTAGCGATATATGGTTGTTGAAACCAGCTACCTTTATGAATTTAAGTGGCCTTGCAGTACAAAGTTTATTGTCTTTTTATCGGTTCAGTCCAGATCAGTTACTGGTCGCTCATGATGAGATCGATTTACCGCCGGGAACCGCAAAGTTAAAATACGGTGGCGGTCATGGCGGCCACAACGGACTGCGGGACATTATCAGTCAGCTAGGTTCAAAAGACTTCTATCGCTTACGTATTGGCGTTGGGCATCCAGGGAATAAAGATCAGGTTGTCGATTATGTGCTTAATAATGCATCGCGTGATGATCGTATCTTGATCGACCGTGATATTGATGATGCAGTCAGTGTAATGCCAGACCTGGCATCTGGTGCTTTAGAGCAGGCGATGCAGTCATTGCATAGTAAGTAAATATTTTTCACAGATAAACACGAGTTTTTCTATAGTAAAAACTTAAAAATTTTAATCCGCGAATAACGCAAAGAACGCGAATAAAAAGCTTTCTGGCTTTCAAACCTTTGCGTATTGTGCGTTATTCGCGGACTACCATATTATTTTATTTTAATGATTGATCAGGAGTAAGCAGTGGGTTTTAAATGTGGCATTGTAGGTTTACCTAACGTCGGTAAATCCACTCTATTTAATGCATTGACAAAAGCTGGTATACAGGCAGAGAACTATCCGTTCTGTACCATTGAGCCGAATGTCGGCATAGTGTTTATGCCGGATCCTCGTGTCGATAAGCTCGCAGAAATAGTTAAACCGCAGCGCGTTCAGCATACGACTATGGAATTTGTTGATATTGCTGGACTGGTGGCCGGCGCTTCCAAAGGCGAAGGACTGGGCAACAAATTTCTTGCCAATATCCGTGAGACCGATGCCATCGCACATGTCGTCCGCTGTTTTGATAACGATGATGTAATACATGTTGATGGAAAAATTGATCCTATCAGTGACATCGAAGTGATCGATACCGAGCTGGCGTTATCCGACCTTGAATCAGTCGATAAGGCGGTTGATAAAGTTGGCCGTGTCGCCAAAAGTGGCGACAAGGATGCAAAAACAAAACTGGAAATACTGCAGAGAGTTAGTGTACAGCTAAACGAAGCCAAACCTGTACGTGCTATGGGTTTGAGTGAAGATGAGCTGGCGGCACTGTATGATCTGCATTTACTCACCGTAAAACCAGTGATGTATATCGCTAACGTCAGCGATGACGGCTTTGAAAACAACCCGTATCTCGACAAGGTAAAAAAACGCGCAGCTGAAGAAAATGCCGAAGTTGTCGCCGTCTGTGCGGCCATTGAAGAAGAACTGATCGAACTGGATGCCGATGAGGCTAAAGAGTTTCTTGATGAGCTTGGGCTTGATGAGCCAGGTTTAAACCGCGTCATCCGCGCAGGTTATAAATTACTGGGTCTACAAACTTATTTCACTGCCGGGGTAAAGGAAGTTCGTGCCTGGACAGTCGCTATCGGCGCCACCGCACCGAAAGCCGCCGCCGTAATCCACACCGACTTTGAAAAAGGCTTCATCCGCGCTGAAACCATTGCCTATCAGGACTTTGTCGATAACAATGGTGAGCAGGGCGCGAAAACAGCGGGTAAGTTACGTATTGAAGGCAAAGACTATATCGTACAGGATGGCGATGTGATGCATTTCCGTTTTAATGTATAACGACAGGCTACTATCCACAGGCTACTATCCGACAGGCTACTGTCCAACAGGCTACTGTCCAACAGGCTACTGTCATCTCGACGATAGGAGAGATCTTATGAAGTCCACTCAGGATCTCTCCTATCGTCGAGATGACAAGATATAAGAAATAGTTCGTAATTTAAGGGTCCACCACCCTGTAAATATTGACATTAAGTCGCATAAAACGGGAAAATCCCCGCCCTTCATTGAGGTTCAGCAGAGCAGCCCGTTCGGGCAGCACATACTTAATGTGTTTGAAATAAAGGTCATGTAGCTCAGTTGGTTAGAGCACGGCATTCATAATGCCGGGGTCGGTGGTTCAAGTCCACCCATGACCACCATTTTAAAAAATCCCACGCTATCATCACATAAAAATACCTATAAAAAAGGCCTGTGCCCAAGCCTGATTTTGTTGGGATTCAATAACTAAAAAAATATTTTTGTGGGTGATCATATATGTTTCATGCGCCATATTGATAAAAATCAAGTGTGAATATTATTCGTGGTCTGTCCCCGATTATTATTACTCG
>CAWBXM010000051.1:0-5366 GCA_963792545.1 uncultured Gammaproteobacteria bacterium
CTGTTAAATTTGCGCCTGATGCTTCTATCCAGCGTGGAATTTCAAACGCTGTTCCGCAACAAGCCATACCGCCACCGATAAGAAGAATATCTACTTCTTCTTCGACGACATCAGGATTTCCAAATTCGGCCATTTCTTATACTCTCTATATTATTTGTTAATTAATTCGCTAGGGTCGCCAGCACGGTAACCATTCTGTTCCATGTGATTGAAGAAACCAACTTCTTCGATCTTAGACATGTCAGCTTCTGGCTTACCAGCATAAGGGTCGATAGATCCTTCGGCAGTAGTACGAATAGGGAATTTAAAACGCTTCATGTTTCCGTTACGGAACTTGATAGTCCACATAATAGAGTCAGTACCACGTAGAGGCTGAACAGAACCGCCCAAAGGTACAACGTCAGCATAGTGACGACATTCGATAGCATTTTGAGGACAGATCTTAACGCAGGAATAGCATTCCCAGCATTGCTCGGGCTCCTGGTTGTAAGACTTCATGGCGTGTCCTGTTTCAGAACCGTCTTTGTCCAGTTTCATTAAATCGTGCGGGCAGATGTACATGCAAGCTGTACGGTCTTGGCCTTTACATCCATCACACTTTTCAGTACGTACAAAAGTAGGCATTATAGTAACTCCTAGAGTTTTTAAAGTTTATGCAATTGCAATTGCGATAGTATGTTGTAACGGGCGATACAGCAGCCTTTTACGCTACTACCTTTTTCATCATCTTATTGACGGTCTCATCAATACGATGAGCTTGTCGTTTAGAATCAAAATTTTTTCTAGCAACATCTAATAAACCCGTTGCTAATTAAATCTATATTTCAGTGTCTGCCAGTATTTCGAGTAATCGGTACTTAATAAATTACTATCCAGTATTGCTTCAAGACACCAAAGTCGGGCACATATTCTATGCTAAAAGCACCTGAAAAA
This sequence comes from uncultured Gammaproteobacteria bacterium, assembly GCA_963792545.1. Taxonomy (GTDB): domain Bacteria; phylum Pseudomonadota; class Gammaproteobacteria; order SZUA-229; family SZUA-229. Next base: position 934 of record CAWBXM010000051.1, read on the forward strand.
GCAATTAAATACAACCGGCAAGTCGCTTTTCAGTGCTGCACAATAGCGCTTCACAGAGGAAACACCAAACAGTATTTCTATGGTTGCGATAAGTTTTACTTATGATGGTTGCTTCTAGTTTATAATCTAATGAAATCAATAGGTTGCAGAGCGCCAATGTTGTTCTTTGAGTGAGAATCATTATCCTTACGGTAATTAATCTTGTCGTCATCAAAATACAGGTAGAATATGTGCAGATTGTAAACCTCGATTAAAACGTCACCCTTGCTGGAATGAGATTTATTCCGTGAACGTTTTATCATCGGTGTGCTTATAGCGGAACAAATTCCGCTCATACAATAAACTATTTTTTAATTATGCTCATTGAGCACTAATGAATAATTCTCCGTTACTAGTAAAACACAGTGTCTATTATGTCAGAAGCAGAATATAACCACCCCAATCCAACCGAAATAAGCCTGCATCAGAAATCCAGATTATTGGAAATCGCCTACTCAGATGGTTTCCATTTTAAATACCCATGTGAATACCTGCGCGTGTTTTCGACGGCGGCAGAAGTCAAAGTGATGAATAAGCCAGTACATGGAAAAGAAAAAGTGAATATCTCATTGCTTGACCCACAGGGGACCTATGCACTGCGGATTTCTTTTGATGACGGTCATGACACCGGTATCTATTCATGGGGCACATTGTATGAACTAGGTAAAAATTACGAAACTAACTGGCAGAATTACTTGAAACAGCTTGAACAGCATGGATTAAGCCGTGGTGATGCACGAGTAACGGATAAAGAAGGCAAGGTGATAATCAATTTGCTCTATTTTATCGAACTGGCAAAAATCTCAGGTAAAAACGAAGAACAAGTTACTGTTCCTGAGTCTGTTACCAATGTAGAAACTCTACTTGGCTGGATGCGTAAACGCGGTGCGCGCTGGAAAGAAGCATTTGAAGATAATCGTTTGCAGGTTACGGTCAATAAACAGTTTTCTGAACCATACACATTGATTGAACATGGCGATGAAGTAGCGTTTGTGCCTCGGCCAAAATAAAAAACACAAAAACTTATTTTCCACAGATGAACGCAAATGAACACAGATAAAAAACTATAGTAATAACCGGTTCGCTGTCATCTTGAACGTTAGTGAAAGATCTTTCGTTGTCGCTGAGGATGAAAAGTAATTCACCATGTTTTTATCTGCGTTCATCTGTGGACAGAATAGTTTTTAATCTTTTAGTTGTCACAATAAAGCTATGCGTAAAACAGAACTAAAAAAAGAAAGCGATTTCTGGAAAGGTACTTTCATGGCCATGGCCAGTCCATGTGATGTTTTAATGGAAGTTAAAGATGAATCGCTTGCCCGAGATATCCTGAATGCAGTCGCTGACGAAGCCTGGCGTATCGAAGATAAATTCAGTCGTTATAAAAAAGACAATATCGTTTATCAGATAAATCATAGTGAGGGTAAAGCCGTTGCAATTGACGATGAAACTTCTCGTTTGCTTGATTTTGCAAACGAACTTTTTGAAATAAGTGAAGGTTTGTTTGATGTGACATCAGGTGTGCTTCGGCAAATATGGACATTTGATGGTAGTGATCACATGCCTGAAAAAAAACAGATAAAAAAAATAACAAAAAAAATTGGCTGGCAAAAAGTCATCAGGGAAGGGGGTAGTCTGGTTTTGCCAGAAGGTATGGAAATAGATTTAGGCGGTCTGGGTAAGGAGTATGCGGTCGATCGTTGCGTGCTGATTGCAAGACAAAAAACAAAAGCTAGCGTATTAGTTAATTTCGGTGGTGACCTGGCGATGACAACGGCACGAGAAAATGAAAAATTCTGGTCTGTTGGACGTTTGATTACGGGCTCAGAAGAGGCCTGTGGATTGTTTCAGCTATATCGTGGTGCTATAGCAACAAGCGGTGATGCCAATCGCTACTTGTTAAAAGATGGTGTTCGTTACAGCCATATTTTAAATCCTGTTACTGGATGGCCTGTCATCGACGCACCGCACACCGTGAGTGTCGCCGCAGCTACCTGCCTGGAAGCTGGAATGATGTCGACACTTGCAATGTTGCAGGGCAGCAGGGCAAAGGAGTTTTTGAAGTTGCAGGAAGTCGATTACTGGCTTGATTGAAAAATTATTGTCCACAGATGAACGCAAATAAAAACTATTTTTACTAGTTCATGGTCATCCTGAACGTTAGTGAAGGATCTTTTGCGGGATAGCATCTATATACCAAATTCAAGATCTTTCACTAACGTTCAAGATGACAAATAACTAACTCGCGCCCCTTACCTACATCCATGTGGGCAATAAAAAACGGCGCTAGTCTTTTTAGATTAGCGCCGTTTTTATTAAAAACCTGAAAGGTTATTTCGCGTCTAGAGCCTGATAGTAATCAATCAGGATCTTGGCTACTTCAGGACGAGAGAACTCTTTAGGTGGCGCCATGCCCTGGCCTAACATCTCACGAACCTTGGTGCCTGAAAGAAGAACGAAGTCGTCTTTTTCATGATCAGGTGCTTCACACATCATGACCACTTTATCTAATTTCTTAGAGTAAGCTGTGTGGTCGGCTCTGAAAATTTCGATCTCTAACGCGCCGGCAGGAACCTGGTCATCAAAGATGGTCTGCGCGTCGAATGCACCATAGTGATCGCCGACACCTGCATGGTCACGACCGATGATGAAGTGTGTGGCGCCCATGTTTTGGCGGAACAAGGCATGCAGGACTGCTTCACGTGGACCTGCATACAGCATATCAAAACCGTAGCCGGTAACCATCGCACTGTTTTCAGGGAAGTACAGCTCGACCATCTTACGGATAGCAGCGTCACGAACAGGTGCAGGGATATCGCCAGGTTTCAGTTTGCCTAATAACATGTGGATGACTAAACCGTCACAACCTAAACGATCCATCGCCATGTGACATAATTCTTCATGAGCGAGGTGCATCGGATTACGCGTCTGGAATGCGACAATTTTTTTCCAGCCACGCTCTGCAATCTCATTACGGATCTCAACCGCTGTACGGAAAGTATCAGGGAATTCAGTCTGGAAGTAAGAGAAGTTTAGTACCTGGATAGGACCTGACAGGCAAATTTTTCCTTGCTCAACAAAAGCATCAACACCAGGGTGATCTTCACCCGCAGCAGGAGCATAAACTTTTTCGGTAATTAACTTGATGTCTGCGTCAGAAAATTCTTCGATTGCTTCAACATCCATTACCGCAACAACAGGATTGCCTTCAACATTAGGATCTTTAAGTGCGATGCGATCACCCGCTTTAATGCCTGCTGCATCATGCACAAGGTTTAACACTGGTGTCGGCCAAAACAGTCCTGATGAGGTTTTCATGTCTGTGGCGACAGAAAGTGCATCGGCTTTGCTCATGTAACCTGTCAGCGGGTTGAAGTAACCCGCACCCAGCATTACAGCATTCGCTGCAGTTGCAGAACTTACCAGAATAGAAGGCAGTGTTTCTGCTTCTTTTTGTAAGGCATCATTTTTAGCCGTGTCATATACGAACAAAGGATTTAGTTCGTCAGAACCATGAGGTTTAATCATGTATTTTCTCCAGTTAATTATTACGCTGTCATGCGTTATCGCCTGACCGCCCAATATATAAAAAATCTGTTTATTTTGTGTGTGGTGTATAGATGAAGATGCTTGTTTTTGAAGTATCTACAGACCACCTAAAACGCGCGCGTATTCTACACTAAACATCTTGTCCCATAAAGGCTGGAAAGAATGATGAAAAATAATAAGAAATATCAGTCTGTTGTACAGGCCTTTGTATCTGCTTGAGTTCGTGGAAAGGAGGGTTTTAATGGAATAAATATTTTATATTTTCCACGATGTGATGGATATTTTAGAAAATATTATATTTTATTGATCAGGGTCATGAAATTTCTGTCACATCAGAGACATTGCGCATTATTTGTTGATTTGCATCAAAATGCCCTATAGCAGAAGGCGTAATATTTAAATTGTAAGTTAGATGTATTAAAATTTTGGTGTAGTTATCCCAGTTTTGATAACTACGTAAATGTGCACAAATATTCCTATGGAGGAAAATCAGATGAAACTTTTACCTATAGTCTCTGCAACAGCGATATTAATCTTGTCAACCTCTGCTAACGCATGGTGGAACGACAATAATGACAACAACTGGAACAATAATAATAACTGGAACAATGACTGGCGCAATGACTGGCGCAATGATGGCTCGGGTTATGGCGATGGTTCCGGTGATGTAGATGGTGATGTTGACGGAAGTTTCAACTTTGGTATGAGCGGTAATGCTCGTGGTCGTGGTCGTGGTGATGCACGTAACGAATATTACGGCAATAACCGCTGGGACAACAGCAACAGATGGAATAACCGCTGGGATAATCGTTATGACAGCTATAATCGCAATTACCGTCGTCCAT
>CAWBXM010000052.1:0-30400 GCA_963792545.1 uncultured Gammaproteobacteria bacterium
CAAGTGATGATCCTAATATAGTTGGCGTCGCTGATCCAACACCAACATTGGTAACTTCTGCACCAGCATTTCTTGTGCAAAAAACCTCGCTGGATATCACAGGTGATCCGGCTATCCTGTTACCCGGCGATACCTTACGTTATACCTTGACGGTTAAAAATATCGGTCAGGAAGATGCGGTTAACAGTCTGCTCAGTGATCAGATCCCAGCGAATACTAGCTATGTTGCAAACAGTACAAGACTGAATGCAGTAGTGGTGGCCGATCCTGCGGTGGGTATCTCACCTCTGACCGCCGGCATGTTGATCAATGCACCGGAAAATACCACTGCAGGTTTCTTACGTGCCGATACCAGTCCCGCTGCCAATAATGTCGCCACTGTCACCTTTGATGTAATGATTAATCTCACTACGGTGAATGGTACGGTCATTTCCAATCAGGGTTTCTTCAGTGGCGCCGGCGCCGGCAGTGGTGTGTTCCCGCAACAGCCTTCGGATGATCCGGGTACTGCACTGGTGAATGATCCAACCCTTGATGTAGTGGGTAATGTACCGGTGGTCGACGTACTGAAAACCGTCGTCATACAAAATGACCTTAATCTCAACGGTATTGTGGATCCGGGTGATACCTTACGTTATACCATCACCAGCACAAATATTGGCGCATTGCCGGCGACCGATGTCGTACTCAACGATAACGTTCCAGCGAACACGACGTATGTCGCAAACAGTACACGTTTAAATGCGATTCCTGTGGCAGATTTTGCTCCGGGTGTTTCGCCACTGATTGCTGGTATTCCCATGAGTTCCAGCAACCTTACGCCACCGTTACCAATCACGGGTAATGGTGTGTTGTCGCCGGCTAACTCTGCGACTGTTGTTTTTGATGTAACGGTTAATGCGCTAACCCCGCCGGGTACCATTATTAGTAACCAGGGTTTTGTCGCCAGCAATGAATTGCCAACTGAGCCATCGGATGCCGATGGTAATGATGCCAATGGTGACCAGGCAACTGTTGTGGTGGTGGGTAATGTGCAGCAACTGGCCATTACCAAACAGGTGTTTGTCATCGGTGGCGGTGAAGCTGAGCCGGGTAAAGAACTGGAGTACGTAGTTCGTGTTACCAACATCGGTGGCATTACGGCAACCAATGTTGTTATTACAGATGATATGGCGCTGCCTGTTGGCGCACAGAAAACCTATGTTGCCGGTAGTGGTCTGTTAGATGGACTTGCTCTACCTCCGGGCAGTTTTGTCGGTTCATTGTTAACAGCGACCGTCGGCAATCTGCCTGTAGCTGGCGTCGCTGAATTACGTTTCCGTGTATTACTCAGTGCATCGCTGACTATCGGCACAACCATCACTAACACGGCGGACGTCACCTGGGATGTACCACCTAAAACTATTTCTGCCACTGCTACGATCGACATCGGCGGTATACCGGGTTCAGCAAATATCAGTGGACAGGTATGGAACGACTCAGATTTCAGTAACACGGTTAGTACGGGTGAAGCTCTGCTGGCAGATTATCGTGTTGAGCTTTATCAAAATAATAGCTTGCTGGCAAGCACGACGACCGATGTTAACGGTGCATTCGTATTTAGTGGCTTACCACCAAATACGTCAGCTGATCCTTATGAACTACGTTATCTGGCGCCAGGTGCTACAGCAACAACCGCAACACTGGGTACCACAATTTCAGCATTCACCAATGGCGCACAGCGTATTGAAGATATCGTTGTCGCCTCGGGTTCCAATATACAAAACCTGAGCTTGCCGAGACAGGCTAACGGTGTGGTCTATGACTCTGTTTTGCGGGTACCGGTTGCCGGTGTTCGTTTAACCATGATCAACCAGTCGAAAAGTAATCAGCTGGTGCCTGCAGGATGTTTTAATGATCCTGCACACGCAAACCAGATAACGCAGGCGAATGGTTATTATAAGTTTGATCTGAACTTTAGTGATTCTTCAAGGTGTGCGTCAGGTGATGAATATGAGATTCAGGTGCAGCCACCGGCAGATGATTTTATTGGCACAACATCCGTAATTATTCCACCGGTTGCGCCAGCTATCGGCGGCGCTGCACTGGATGTTCCCAATTGCCCAGGTACTTCAGCAGATAAGATAACTGCGACTGCACAGTGTGAAACCAGTGTCAGTGACCTGCCTGCGCCAGCGACTGTGCCGCCACGGACACCGGGAACTGATTATTATCTGAAGTTCGAATTTGACGCTCTGCCATTTACTGGTCAGATCTACAACAATCACATTCCTGTTGATGGCGAGCAGCCAGCAGCGGTCGCTATATCGAAAGTTGCCAGTAAGCTGAATGTGACCCGCAGTGACCTGGTGCCATACACCATCACCTTTACCAATACGCTGGGTGTACCACTATTCGATGTCAGCGTGATTGATAACTTCCCGGCGGGTTTCAAATACGTCAGTGGTTCCGCGCGTGTCGATGGTGCTGAAGTAGAGCCAGAGGTCAACGGCAGGGCACTGACCTGGCCTGGTCTTAATGTCGACATCGATGAAAGCCGTGTTATCAAGTTATTACTTATCGTCGGTTCAGGTGTTGGCGAAGGTGAATATGTAAACACCGCGCAGGCAATAAACACCTTAACCGGTAGTGATGTGTCCGGTGTCGCAAGTGCGACCGTCAGGGTTATTCCAGATCCAACCTTCGACTGTACCGATGTCATCGGCAAGGTATTTAATGATAAGAATTTAAACGGCTATCAAGATCAGGGTGAAGGTGGTGTTGCCGGTGCTCAGGTTGCAACGGTTAGAGGTCTACGTGTAACAACGGACGCACACGGTCGTTTCCATATCACCTGTGCCATCGTTGCAAATGAGATGCGAGGTTCCAACTTCATCCTGAAGCTGGATGATAGATCGCTACCATCAGGTTATCGTGTAACCACTGAGAACCCACGGGTACAACGTGCAACCCGCGGTAAGATGTTGAAGTTTAATTTCGGCACTGCCATCCATCGAGTAGTGAAACTTGATCTTGCCAATGGGGTTTTCGAAAAAGATTCAACACAGCTACGACCTCAGTGGCGCTCACATATCGACCTGCTGATCACCGAGTTGCAGAAAGAAGGTTCTATCTTACGATTGTCTTATCTGGCTGAGAATGAATCAGAAGATGAGGTGGAAGACCGGCTCGATGCTATAAAAGAACTGATCAGTAATCGCTGGGAAGAGCTGGATTGTTGTTACCGGTTAGAGATCGAAACCGAGGTGTTCTGGCGTAAAGGAAGTCCGTCAGCTGGCAGGGAGTTTAAAGAATGACAAACTTCCTGTTTAAAACACGTCCTATGCAGGCGGCACTAATAAAAGTGGCGCTCATAAAAGTGACGCGGGTAAAAGTACAGCAATCATTGATGCTGATGGTATTGCTGTGCTCAGGCAAAGCGGCTCACGCAGAAGCATGGTATGACCTTGGAGAAGACCCAAGAGGTAAAACAACTCAGCCACCAGTGCAGTTAGAAAAAAATCCTTTAGGACAAAATACAGAAAGAAATCTTCCGCCGAATATGGAGTTCACCCTGTGGACGCAGGATGAGGCATTATTCAAACCTAAAGAAGAAGATAAAGTCGAAGTTAAGAAAGTTTTAGAAAAAGAGACTGAAACTTTCAAACTGGAAAATGCTGTGCCATCGATCGGTTTTAAATCGGGCGAGATAAATATTCCTGATAGCACGGTCGAAAAATTACGTGATGTATTAGCAGGCATGAAAAATCGCAGTAACGTGCGGATACATTTCATCGGACACAGCGACTCAGACAAATTAGGGCCCGGATTAAGAGATAAATACATCAATAATATCGGGCTTTCAAAATACCGTGCGCAGGAAACAGCAGAGTATTTTCAGCGTGAGCTGGATCTGCCACCTGATGCCGTTTCATTTGATGGCGCGGGAGATGCACAACCTATAGCCAGTAATGACACTGCTGCAGGTAAAGCTAAAAACCGTCGTGTTGAAATACAGGTCTGGTACGACGAGATTACTGAAAAGGCGGTAGAGAAAGAATATGTGATCCCGGCGAAAAAACTTAACCGCCTTAAAGTCTGTCGCAAAGAAACCGTCTGTAAGTTAAGTTATAAAGAAGGAAACTCACGACGTGCACGTCTGCAGCACCTGGTTAAACCATTACGTATCGAAGCCGGGCAGGCGGGTGTGCCAGATAATTTCACACGGCAGATCAGTGAAAACCTGAATAATCTAAGAGATAAGCAAAACGTAGTCATTCGTTTTGTTGGTTATACCGATAACCTGCCACTGGATGATGCTGAAAAACGCATTTATGGTGATCATATCAATTTATCCAAAGCACGGGCTCGTTATGTGATGCTGGACGTTCAGGCTAAATTATCGCTGCCTAATCCAGCTGTAAGCAGCAGTGGTAAAGGTCTTAAATACCCTGTGGCCTCCAATGACACGGAGAAGGGCCGCTCTTTTAACCGCCGTGTCGAAGTCGAATTCTGGTACGACGATCCATTCGAGCAATATGTAGAAGCGCCGCAGATCTGTCCTGAGTCAGCCGCATCTGAAACGGTGTCTATAACCTATGAGCCGCCAACAGGTCCTATCAGGGCGATACGTTTCAAAGACGGTCAACCGATTATCCCGGAAGGATTTACTGAGCGATTAGCGCGAGCTCTGGATGGAGTTAAAGACAAAGCCCATGCGCGTTTAAGTTTTATTGGTTATACCAATAATGAACGTATGGATCGTCGTGCCGCGATGGTCTACGGTGATGACATCGGTCTATCGACATCACGTGCCCGCCGTGCCATGGAGATGGTGAAAAAAGAAATGGGACTGACTGATAAACAGGTCGAATATGAAGGTCATGGTTTTGTACACTCGGAGGATGTGGTCAGCACCGGTTTCATCCAGTTCGACAGTTCACGCGTCGAGATAAAGATCTTATATGATGAGTTAGCCTTACTGGATGATCAGGATAATCTGGAGATCGAACGTATAGAGCGAGATGGTGAGGAACATAATCCTTACGCTTTGAATCTCATGCGCATTACCGTGGATGGTGAGCCATTATATGATCCATATAAAAGTAGTGAGGATACACAACGTTGTACCGATGTTGCACTCGATGCGGCGGACATTCAATTCACATTCAATAATCTACAGAAAAAACCACGGTTAAATATTACCGCGTGGCCGAATACCATTCGCTCTCAGGATATCGCTGAGACCGAAGTCGAAGAAAATAAAGTGCATTTTAAAATGTACAGTAACTACCGTAACTTTATCAAGCGTGCTGAAGTTCGTCTGTTTGAACTTAAGCAGTCAACACAATCAGAGCCGCTGGCCGTTATTCCACTGGATGAAAATGATACTGCTGCCTGGCATGCCGAATTTGAAGATATTGGCGCATCGACCAAAAGAATGGTTTACATATTACGTGTCTATGATGACGAAGATAATTATGATGAGACTATCGCTCTGCCATTGTGGGTAGTCAATGAACTGGATGAAAACGCAGAGGACAGTACAAAGATCGTCGTGCAGGAAAATAGTGAAAAAGATATACAGCTGCTCGGTGGTTATGGTGAAAATCATCTCAATGTTGAGAATATCGAAATCAAAGGCGGTACGGTAACAATCAAGGGTGACCAGATCCCTGAAGGTCACAATGTATGGCTGGCGGGTAAGCTGGTGCCGGTTAATGAGAAAGGTGAGTTTGTCAGTGAAGAGATCTTCCCGCGTGGCATGAATACCATCGAGGTTGCGGTACTGGACGACGAAGGTAATGGTGAATTATTTTTACGTGATACGGAGTTCTCAAAAAATGACTGGTTCTATGTAGCTATGGGAGATATCACCGCTGCAGCAAATAAAACAACCGGTCCGGCAAAACTTGTTACTCAGGATGGCGATGAATTCGACAGTGATGTAAACCTTACTGGCCGATTTGCCTACTACACCGAAGGTGCTTTCGGTGATGACTGGATGTTGACCAGTAGTGCTGATACGCAGGAAGGCAAGTTCGATGAGCTGTTTGATAACTTCCTGGAGAAAGACCCACGTGCACTGTTGAGGCGTTTAGATCCTGATCTATTCTATCCGACCTTTGCGGATGATTCGACACTGGAAGAACGGGCGCCGACCTCAGGCAAGTTTTATCTGCGCCTGCAAAAACATAATAACTACGGCATCTTAGGTAATTTCACTATCGGTTATACCGATACTACACTGGCACAGATCGATCGTGGTCTCTATGGTGTGACCGGACATTATGAGAGTGAACAAGTAACATCTTTTGGTGAAGATAAACTGCTCGTCGAAGGTTTTGCCGCACAGCCAGGGACTGTCGCGGGTCGTGATGAGTACCTTGGTACTGGCGGCTCACTTTATTTCTTGCGTCATCAGGATGTTCTCATCGGTTCGGACCGGTTACGTATCGAGGTGCGTGATAAAGATAGCGGTGTCGTCATCGGCGTTAAAAACCTGGTGCCGGTGGTCGATTATAATCTTGATTATATACAGGGCCGAATCTTATTAAGCCAGCCATTAGCCTCGACAGCAGATGACGGTCTCCTGGTTTCTAATACCTCGTTAAGTGGCAATCCGGTCTACCTGGTAACACGTTATGAATATACCCCCGGGCTTGAGGATATAGATACTAATGCTTATGGTGGCCGCTCACATTACTGGTTTAATGATAACGTGAAGCTGGGTGTAACGCTGAGCTCTCAACAGCGAGCAGATCGTGATAGTGAATTGGGTGGTATCGATTTAACCTTACGTAAGAATGAGGGCACATGGATACGTATGGAAGCTGCCGCAAGTAAAGGTGCCGGCGCCACTGAACTAAATTCGAATAACGGCGGTTATGAGTTTGACACGATATCGAACGGCAATGACCCGGATGCAAGAAGCAGTGCCTTTCTTCTGGAAGGTAGTGTAGTAATTGACGATGTAGTCTCCGGCGGTAAAGGTGCTGCAACATTTTATGCGCAACAAACTGAAGCTGGATTCTCCGCGCCAGGACAGCTGACGCCGACCGATCTGACATTATTGGGTGGGCGTTATATTACGCCGTTGAACAATCGAACGGATCTCGATGTTAAGCTGGATTCGAGTGATCAGGATGAAGGTCTTAAAACCGAATCTCTGGATGTGTCAACGTCCTATCAGGCGACTGATCGCTGGCGCTTCAGTGGTGGTGGTCGTGTTGATAAACGCACCGATAACACGCCTATCGTTGCGGCCACACAAAAACATGGTGACCGTTTAGATCTTGCCGCAGAAGCGCATTATGATTCAAAAGCTAGCTGGACCGCTTACGGTTTTGGTCAGGCAACGGCTTCTAAAACCGGTAATCGCGAAGACAATAATCGCATAGGCGCAGGTGGTAGTGTCCGGGCAACAAACCGTTTAACTCTGGATGGCGAATTATCCCAGGGCAGTCAGGGCACAGGTGCCAAAGGTGGTCTGGATTACCTGGTATCAGACCGCACCAATGTCTACAGTGCATACACCTATGAAAATGCGCGCTCAGATAATGGTGTTAGCGCACGTCGTGGTAACTGGAACAATGGTATACGTTCGCGTTATACCGATACCACCAGTGTTTACGCAGAAGAGAGTTACATACATGGTGATGTGCCCACCGGATTAACTCATACCTTTGGTGTTGATTACACGCCAGATGAACACTGGAACTTTGGTGGTAATTTAGAGATGGGCGTACTGGAGGATAAGAAAACCGGTATTCAAACAGACCGTAAGGCGCTGTCTCTAAACGCGGGTTATAACTTCGGTGCGATAGTTTATTCTACCGCGCTTGAATACCGCCTCGATGACACAAAAAATGCTGCTGTGGCATCATCAGATCGCAAGACCTGGCTGATGAAAAATAACCTGACTTATCAGATCGATTCAGACTGGCGTTTACTCGGCAAAGCAGACTTCTCTAAAAGTACCAGTTCACTGGGTGACTTATACAGTGGTGACTTTACAGAGATCGTTACAGGTTTCGGTTATCGTCCGATCGAAAATGATCGTTTGAATATGTTATTTAAATACACCTATTTCTATAATGTGCCTTTCGGTGACATATCGGCAACTGATCCACTGACCGGGCAGGTCGTTGGTGCCAGTACCGCTATCGATTATATTCAGAAAAGTAATATTTTGGCGTTTGATGCAATCTATGATCTAACACAACGCTGGAGTATCGGTGGTAAATATGGCTATCGTTTAGGGAAGGTTTCACAAGACCGAATAAATAAAGAATTCTTTGACAGTAGGGCTAGCCTCTACATATTACGCGCCGACTGGCATTTTACGCATCGCTGGGATGCTCTGATAGAAGGTCGTTTACTTGATCTGCCTGATGCACAGGACAGAAAATCGGGTGCATTGCTCGGTTTATACCGACACATAGGTAAAAACGTGAAGGTCGGTGTCGGTTATAACTTTACTGACTTTTCAGATGACTTGACGGACCTGGATTATGATAGTCAGGGCGTATTTTTTAACTTTATAGGCAAGATGTAAAAAGTTAGCAGTTAGCGATTTGAAAACATTCAAGTTATATGTGGTGTGAGAGGGTAAAACCGATAATCGTCGTATAGTCAGAAGCTTAACGTCGACTCTCGCAGAGAGCGCAAAGAAAAACAAAGAAAGTTTTATTGTCCCGGGACATTAGTAAAAACTATGCCCTATAGTGCAAGACTTTAGTGATATTATTTTGTCATCCTGAGCGTAGCCGAAGGATCTTGCCAGACAATTGATAGTACACCAAACGCAAGATCCTTCCACTCCACTGCGTTCCGGTCAGGATGACAGCAAATAATAAACACTTTTCCTTGCGCTCTTTGCGTCTCGGCAACCGCTCCTGCGTTACCCTACTTACGGGCTCCTGCCCTAATCTGCGAGAAAAACTATTTTACATCCAGCATAGAACTTAATCTACACAGTGAGCCTGCGTTCTAGTTCCTGTAATCTTTCGATGCTGCCAACATCCGTCCACAGGCCCTGATGAATCTGTCCACTGACTAAATTGTCGTCACATTTTTTTCTGATCAATGGCGCCAGTGGTGCTATAGCATTTTTTTGCTTAGCAAAAAACTCAGCTTTATATAAACCGATACCACTGAAGGTAAGCATGTTTTCTCCAGTGTTTTTTATTCGTCTATTTTTAATAGAGAAATCACCTTGTTGATTGTGTGTTGGGTTATTCACCAGGACTAGATGTGCCTGTGTGTTGTTATCTAGCTCAGGTAATGTTGAGAAATCGAAATCGCACCAGATGTCGCCATTAACTACCAGGAAAGGTTCATTTCCTAGTAAGGGTAAAGCGTTAATAATGCCACCGGCAGTTTCCAGTGCTTCACCTTCATCAGAATATTGGATGTTGAGACCATAGTCTGAGCCATCCCCCAGTTGCTGGTGAATTTTTTCTGCCAGCCATGCGGTGTTAATAATAATCTCGTTGTATCCTGCGGCGGCAAGGTTTTCCAGGTGGTATTCGATCAATGATTTGCCAGCAACTTTGATCAGCGGCTTTGGTGTTTCATCGGTTAGCGGACGTAAACGCTCGCCACGACCAGCGGCAAGTATCATTGCTGTTTTCATTTTCCAGTCGGCATCGCTGAGTTGTTTTCAATTTCGCTGAGCAGATTTTTTAGTGGTTGTAGCTGCTCATAATTATCACAGGTATCGAGGATGTATTTTAATGTGAGCGGTAGATCATCAAGGTATTGTGACTTGCCATCGCGGTAATTCAATCGAGCAAAAATTCCTAATACTTTCAGGTGTCGCTGTACGCCCATCAGGTCAAACCAGCGTATCAGTGTTTCCCTGTCGATAAGTCGCTCTGGTGTTATGCGAGCAAGATACAGTTCCAGCCACAACTCAACTTTTTCACGTGGCCATTCTATGTAGCAGTCTTTAAATAGAGAGACAAGGTCATAGGTGATAGGGCCAATGACTGCGTCCTGGTAGTCGATAACGCCGGGGTTATTGTCTGCCGTTATCATCAAGTTACGTGAATGGTAGTCTCTGTGAACGAATACCTGGGGCTGTTCGGTGGCATTTTCAATCAGTGTTTTGAAAGTATTATCGAGTTTCGTCTTTTGCGCTTTATCCAGCTCTACACCAAGGTGGCTGTTTACATACCAGTTTTCAAATAAGTTCATCTCTGTTTGTAACAACTGTTCATCGTAGCCGGGTAAAATAGCATCGATGGTCTGCATTTTTATCAGTGCTTCGATGGCATCCAGGTATAAAGCATCAGCATTTTTATCGTTGAGATTATTAAGATAGGGTTCATTACCCAGGTCATCGAGTAATAAAAACCCCTGTTGCAGGTCTAAGGCGATAATATTTGGTGCGTTCACACCAATATTTCGGATTAGCTCTGTTACCTGAAGAAAAGGGCGGCAATCCTCTTTTTCAGGTGGCGCATCCATAATGATGTAGGTTTTATTGTCATTTTTATTAGTGACTCTAAAATACTGTCTGAAACTGGCATCGGCGGAAGCAGGTTGTAAGTCGGTGTAGCTATTTATTGAGAGGCTATCCAGCCATTGTTGAAGTTTAGTGAGACGATCCACTTAGAATTCCTGTTGTTATTGTTATAATTTTTCTATTGTAACCTAAGATTGTGGTCTATGAATGCTCTATGAATAAAAATGGATTGTTACTATGGATAAAAAAATTATCATGAATAAGTCAGTTGTAATTGTTGGTATGGGTGAGATGGGCGGCGTATTTTCCCGTGGTTTTTTACGCGCTGGATATACTGTGCATCCAGTTATTCGTGGTATTGAAATGCAGGCCGTAGCCGATGAGTTCGAGACTTTAGGAAGTGTTGGGCCAGAGCTGGTTCTGCTTGCGGTCGCTGAGTCTGATCTGCATGGCTGCCTGTCAAAGATACCCGCTAGCTGGAAAGATGACCTGGTCTTGCTGCAAAATGAACTGCTGCCGCGAGACTGGCAGCGCCATAATATCGAACCTACCGTTATTTCAGTCTGGTTCGAAAAGAAAAAAGGCCAGTATCCGAAAGTTATTATTCCTTCACCGGTGTTCGGTAAACACGCGCGAGTAGTTGCAGATGCACTGGCCTGTGTGGATATTCCAGCGACAGTGCTGAGTGCTAAAGCCGCCTTGCTGCATGAGTTAGTGCTAAAAAATGTTTATATATTGACCGCTAATATCGCTGGGATTGAAGTGGCTGGCAATGTCGGTGATCTGTGGGACAAACATAAAGTTCTGGCAGAGGCAGTCGCGCTTGATGTCATCAGGCTGCAGGAGGTGTTAACAGGCCAGACCTTGAACCATCAGGGTTTAATCGATGGTATGGTCAAAGCGTTTAACGGTGACCGTGAGCATATGTGTATGGGACGCAGTGCGTCCGCGCGTTTGCAGCGAGCGTTGATGCTTGCTCAGGAGAATAATTTAACGCTGCACATGCTGGAAAGGATTGCTGCGCTCTAGATGAAGATCCGTCAGTGAAAAATCCATCATGAAAATCTGGGTCGATGCAGATGCCTGCCCTGCGGTGATAAAGGAGATCCTGTTCAGAGCCGCTGAGCGTACCGGTGTACAACTAACGCTAGTGGCAAATCAGGCGGTGGCCATTCCACCTTCAAAACACATAAACTTTATCCAGGTGGCCCAGGGTTTTGATGTTGCGGACAACGAGATTGTCGATCGGCTTACGGCAGGTGATCTGGTCATCACCAGTGATATCCCACTGGCGGCAGATATTATCGAAAAAGGCGGGCTGGCACTTAACCCGCGTGGAGAGATGTATTCTGCAAACAGCATTAAGGCGCAACTTACGATGCGCGATTTTATGGATACCATGCGTGCGAGTGGCGTGAATACTGGTGGTGGACCACCGCCGTTAAATAAAGCCGACCGCAAAGCGTTTGCCGATCATCTGGATAAATGGCTAACACGTTATGTTAATAAGAAATAAAGACAGATACGATATGACAAAAAAAAGCGACCCATAAAGGGTCGCTTTTCTCCGAACTTTAAACTGTTTACAAGTTTAAGCGTGATTTTTTCTACGAGCGATTCCAACCAGACCTAACAGACCTGAACCAAACAACCAGACTGGCCGCGGGGACGGGGACGCCGGGAATCTTTAAACTACCTTCTTCGCCTCCAGTCCGCTGCATCCTGAGGATGTCATCGCTGATTGCGTTGAGAGCCCAGGGTGTAGGGTTATTGATAGTTAATATCAATGTGGCGATGTCGGGAACCACGTTACTAATATTGTTGCCTGGATTGGCGAAATTATAGATTCCACTATTTATGCCATTGGTTGTTGTAATAGCCAAGTCGACCTGCGTATTCCCGGGTGTGATGTTGTTATTTACATTCAGTGCAACGTTATAAGCACCCGATAGATCCGTATTGTCACCAGCTACAAACGAATCGAGGGTTACAGTATTAACGTCTTGATCAATATTAAACACAAGTCCGGTAATGACCGAGCTATATAAAGAGCCATCCGTTGTATTGTCAAAATCGATTTGCAGCTGATTCAAGCCAAGCTGGGTGTATGTGACTATGCCAGAGCCAAAGCCAAAGGGATCATCATATACGCGTACGATGCTAGCGTTCGAAACTCCCGCTACCATTGCAAGCACTAATGCTAAACCTGCTTTCTGTAATATTCCAACTTTCATCATTTCATCTCCGTGTTTTAAATTTTATAATTTGATATTTTTCAGTAATATAGCTAAACGAGGAAATGCAAATATTGTGCCAAAAATAATTTTGGTTATATTTCCAATGAGTTAAGCTATTACTGATATCTGCCGATGATCCATCCATAAACAAACTGTAAGGTTTTCCGTCTATATAGCTTCCGACTAATGACTTAAAATTGATATGGGCACTTCTTATTAATCCATAAATTACATCTTGAACACAGAATTTACAATAACTACGTGACGAGACTCTCACAATAGAATAACGATTACAAGCACTTAGAACCTTGCTTTTGAGAATCCTGAATTTCAGCCTTCTCAACCGCAGAATTAATATAGATACCTAAATATTTTTTCTTAGATGTCGGAACTTTTGATTTACCTTATCCCTGCAACTGTAAAATATCAGGAGATATGATTTTATTTAGTATTATCAAATAGATACGATAAAAATTTAGTGTAATGAATTTCGACAGGATAAACCGTAACGTGGCCTTATTTAACGGACACGCTCAGCAAGCCTCATAGCAATGGAGAAAAGGGGTCTGTTGCGCGATAAAGTTGCATCAGTCGTCTCTTAGTGTTGAGGTAAGCCTGCGAATGTGTAGGTTGTCTCAGTTTACTTCCTGGATGCCTCTTTGCAGGAGGCGACGACCTATGATTTTCAGTGTTAAATGAGAATTATTCACGCCCAGCATTAGCAGCCTCACGCGGCCTACCTCTATGTGCATTACACATATAACTTGTCCATTTATATTATGGTGTAACAAGTGCTCAGTTTGCAGGCTCAACTCCTGTTGTACCTGTCCCAGCAGCAGTATGGTTATTCGGTTCAGGTTTATTAGGTCTGGTCGGTGTTGCCCGTCGAAAACGCTGATAGACTATCGGTAAATAATGTAAAAAAGCGGCTTTTTTGGCCGCTTTTTTATTGCCTGCATTTTATGCCTTAAAATGCACCTGCAAGCCACTGTGGCATTCGCTATAATATTGTCCATTACATTATCGGTGGCCGTTTTTCCATGAATGCGAATATAAAATCACAAGATACAGATATACAGGATATTGTCCGTTATATGTCCGATGTCGGGCATGCAGCCCGTAAGGCTTCCAGAGCCATTGGCAAGGCATCAACCAGCCAGAAAGATCAGGCGCTGATCGCCATTGCTGATCAGATTATAGAAAAAGCAGAGACCCTTAAAAAAGCTAATGCGCTGGATCTAACCGCCGGCAAGGAGAAAGGGCTGGATGCTGCGTTGCTGGATCGACTGGAGCTGACCGATGCCAGGATAGAGTCGATGGCAGAAGGTTTGCGGCAGATCGCCAGTCTGCCGGATCCTGTCGGTGTGATATCTAATCTGGCATACCGGCCTTCGGGTATCCAGGTCGGACAGATGCGTGTGCCACTGGGGGTTATCGGCATCATCTATGAATCCCGTCCCAATGTCACGGCTGATGCCGCCGGTCTGTGTCTTAAGTCAGGCAATGCGGTGATCTTGCGCGGTGGATCTGAAGCTATTCATTCTAATCAGGCGATTGCGGCCTGTATTAAATACGGGCTGGAAGTGGCCGATTTACCTGCAGAAGTGGTGCAGGTCATCCAGACGACTGACCGTGCAGCCGTCGGTGAGCTGTTACGTCTGAAAGATTCGGTTGATGTCATCATCCCGCGTGGTGGCAAGAGCCTGATCGAACGTATCAGTAATGAATCTGAAGTGCCGGTGATCAAACATCTCGATGGTATCTGCCATGTTTATATCGATGATGAGGCTGATAAACAAAAAGCGCTGGACGTTGCCTTTAATTCCAAAACGCAGCGTTACGGTACCTGTAATACCATGGAAACATTACTGGTTGCCGAGACTGTTGCTGCAGACATCTTGCCTGAGCTGAGCAAGATGTACCGTGCACAAGGGGTCGAGATTCGCGGCTGTGAAAAAACTCGCGTGTTATTAAACGATGAGACTATCGTTGCAGCGGTCGAAGAAGACTGGTCCACAGAATACCTGGCGCCGATCCTGTCGATCAAAGTGGTTGACGATATCTATGCGGCAATCGACCATATCAACCAGTACAGCTCACAGCATACCGAATCGATCGTTACCGAAAACTACACCCGATCTCGCCAGTTTTTGCGTGAAGTGGATTCGAGTTCAGTGATGGTCAATGCCTCCACGCGTTTTGCAGATGGTTTCGAGTACGGTCTGGGTGCCGAGATCGGTATCAGTACTGATAAGTTGCACGCTCGCGGCCCGGTTGGACTGGAGGGCCTGACCAGCCTGAAATATATCGTGCTGGGGGACGGACATGTCCGTCAATGAAAAATGCACTGTAATCGTTGCAGACGATTTACAGTGCATTTTTCATTAAGATTCCGACCATGCTCGGAATCTTCGGTGGCACGTTTGATCCCGTACACTATGGCCACATCAAACCGGCACTCAGCGTGCAAAAGGCATTAGCGCTCAGTCAGTTACGTTTTATCCCTAATCGTAATCCACCTCATCGAGAAACACCCTGGTTGAGTGTTGAGCAGCGCTTATCGTTGTTGCAGACGGCGCTGAAAGATTATCCTTCGGTGGTAATCGATGAACGTGAATTGTCTCGTGATGGTCCCTCTTATATGGTGGATACGCTGAGATCGCTGCACACTGATTTTCCAGAGCAGACCTTGTGTCTGATTTTGGGTCTGGACGCGTTTGCCGGTATCACCACATGGTTTGAGTGGCGGACATTGTTTGATCTATGCCATCTGGTCGTAATAACGCGTCCCGGTTTTGAGCTGTCAGATATCAAACGACGGATGAGTGCGGATGATTACCAGTTTTTGGCGGACAAAATGGTAGGGCATGGCAGTGAATTAACACCGGGAGAGAGCGGTAAAATACTGTTACAATCAGTGCCACAGCTGGACATCTCCTCGACTCAGATCAGAGAGATGCTGCGAAAAAATGAAGATATCAGCGACTGGCTTCCCGCCTCGGTGTATCAGGAATTAAGAGGTTATATAGATGAAAGTAGATAAACTTAAACAGCTGGCTATCGATGCGCTCGAAGACATGAAGGCAGAAGATATTACCGTGCTTGATGTCAAAGGCAAAACCACGGTGACTGACTGGGTTATTGTTGCTAGTGGTTCGTCCAGTCGGCATGTAAAGTCGATTGCCAACAACGTGGCAGTAGCGGCTAAACAGGCAGATTATCCGCCCTTGGGGACTGAGGGTGAAGCAGAGGGTGAATGGGTGCTGGTGGATCTAGGCGATGTTATCGTGCATGTTATGCAGCGTCAGGTTCGTGAGTATTACGATCTGGAAAGCCTGTGGTCCGTTGATGCAATGAAACAACAGGTCGAACGTAGAGAACAGGAAACCAGTGAACAGGATGTTGGTTAACTAGTATAAATCAGACTTGTGAAGATAAACCTCATTGCCATTGGCGGCAAAATGCCAGACTGGGTGAATGCTGCGAGTGATGACTATGTTAGACGCCTGCCGACTGAAATAAAAATAAATCCAGTGCTTTTGCCGTTGATTAAACGTGGCAAGAATCCGGATATCGCCAGAATAGTCCGTGATGAAAGCAGGAATATTCTGGCGGTAGTGCCAAAAGATTCGCAGCTTGTCGTGCTCGATGTATTGGGCAAATCAGTAACCACGATGAAACTGTCTGGTCTGTTGGAAACATGGTTGCAGCAGGGGCAGGATGTCTCTATTGTTATCGGCGGTCCGGATGGTGTCTCAGATGAGCTACTGTCAAAAGCGTCTGTAAAGTTGTCACTCTCTGCCCTGACTTTTCCGCATCCACTGGTACGTGTCATTTTACTGGAACAGATTTACCGCGCCTGGAGTATTTTGAACAATCATCCCTATCACCGTGCCTGATCTGAGCCAGGAATGATACAGCAGGATATTTTATGAACGCTACAGCACAAATTATTCTGGCTTCTGCTTCGCCACGACGACGTGAGCTGCTCTCTCAAATTGGTATAACTGCTGATGTGCAGGCTGTCGATATCGATGAGTCACAAAAACAGGGCGAGCCAGTGCTCGATTACGTCGTGCGTCTGGCAAAGGAAAAGGCACATCGCGGTTTTGAGATAATTGAAAATCATAAAAAACTACCGGTTCTGGGTTCGGATACTATAGTAGAAATTGATGGTGAACTTCTGGGTAAGCCTGAGAGCCGACAACATGCAAAAGAAATGTTGATGTCGTCTTTCAGGGAAAAGACATCAAGTACATACTGCGGTTGCTATCGTTATGGGAAATGAAACATTTTTTAAGGTAAGTAGTACCGAAGTGCAATTTAAAACCCTGCTGGCACAGGAGATCGAACATTATGTTGCTAGCGGTGAAGCTGATGACAAAGCGGGTGCTTACGCCATTCAGGGTATGGCTGCGCAATTTGTAAAGAACATTAATGGCAGTTATTCCGGTGTTATGGGTTTGCCTTTATTTGAGACCGTTGAGTTACTTGAGCAATGCGGTATTCGGCCATTAGCTGATCTAGCAGGCAGTCAATAGTGAACATGCGAAAAGCAGTAAGAAAAAATAAACCGAAAAAATAAAACTATGAGTAAAGAAATTTTAATCAATATTACGCCGCAGGAAACGCGAGTAGCGATTTTAGAAAATGGTATGTTGTTCGATCTGTATATCGAACGCAGTCGAAGCCGTGGCCTGGTCGGCAACGTCTACAAGGGAAAAGTCGTGCGCGTACTACCTGGTATGGAGGCCGCATTTGTAGAAATTGGTCTGGAGAAAGCGGCCTTCTTACATGTGTCTGACGTTGCGCATAGAAATAAAAAAAATAGCAACGGTGAAATAATTCAGATCAATCACGTACTAAGAGAAGGACAGGACCTGCTGGTGCAGGTGATAAAAGACCAGCTGGGTACCAAAGGTGCGCGCCTGACCACTAATATCACCATCCCTTCACGCTACCTGGTGTTTATGCCCAATGCCGAGAATATCGGAGTTTCCTCGCGCATCGAAAATGAAGAAGATCGTGAACGATTAAAAAATAATCTGCGGGAACAGGAACTCCGTGTTGAGGACGCAGGTTATATTTTACGTACTGCTGCAGAAGTTGCTGACAAGGACTCTCTGGCGAGTGATCTCAAATATCTGAACCGTCTGTGGGAAAATATTAATAATACCGCTGAAGTAGAGCCGGGTAATGCTGTGCATAAAGATCTGCCATTATACCTGCGTGTATTACGTGATATGGTCGATGAGGACATCGAGGTGATACTCGTTGACTCGCGTGAGACCAGTAATGTCATGCTCGAGTTTGCACAGAAATATGTTCCAGAAGTCGCCGATTTTATTGAGCATTATCGCGGAGAGCGTCCGGTCTTTGATCTGCATGGTGTCGAAGACGAAATTCATAAAGGGCTGGAACGAAAAGTTCAGCTCAAGTCAGGTGGTTATCTGATTATCGATCAAACAGAAGCCATGACGACCATCGATGTAAATACCGGTGCTTATGTCGGTAGTCGTAATCTCGAAGAGACCATATTCAAAACTAATCTCGAAGCCGCGCAAGCTATAGCCAGGCAGCTGCGCTTGCGTAACCTGGGCGGTATCATCATTCTTGATTTTATCGACATGCTAGAAGAAGAACACAAACGCCAGGTCCTGCGAGCGCTGGAAAAATCACTGGAAAAGGATCATGCCAGAACATGCATCTGTGAAGTGTCCACGCTGGGGCTGGTCGAGATGACGCGTAAACGAACACGTGAGAGTCTTGAGCATGTCCTGTGCGGTACTTGCCCAACTTGTGAGGGTCGCGGTACCATAAAAACGGCTGAAACTGTCTGTTACGAAATTTTTAGAGAAATATTACGTGAGGCTCGCCAGTTTGATGCCAAAGAATTACTTGTCCTGGCTGCGCAGGATGTGGCTGACCTGCTGGTGGATGAAGAGTCGGGCAGCCTGGCAGAACTGGAGGCTTTTATCGGTATACCGATCAAGTTTCAGGTTGAAGCCTTGTTCACGCCGGAACAGTTCGACGTTGTTATTTTGTAACAGTTATCAGTATCCGTTGAATTTAATTAAATAGCTTATTACGTTTATGCGTTGGATTTTACACTTCAGAGTATGCATTATCATCTGCCTTGCGGTCACGCTGATCACTGTCGCTGTATTATTTAGCGTGCTGCGGGCGGTACTGCCATACGCCACCGGTTATAAAACCGAGGTACAGCAGGAGATCAGCAAACAGATTGGCCTACCCGTTGAGATTGATGCTATTGATGCCTCCATTCACTGGTTCTCCCCGCGTTTAGAATTACTCGGTGTATCTGTCTTTGACAAAAAGGATAAGGCGTCGTTATTCAATTTTAAAGAAGCATTCATCCAGTTAGATGTTATCGAATCGATTCTGCATGGCGAGGTTATTTTTGCGGATGTAGGTCTGATCGGTGCAGATATATCGATCGAAAAAATGTCTGACCAGGAGTGGCTTGTTCAGGGCATCACATTTACCAGTGAAGGTTCTGATGAACTACCAGCTCAGTTCCTGTACATGTTGCAAAATTCGAACTATTTGTTACACGATAGTAATATCTATTATAAGGATCATACCGGTAAAAAATTAAATATAAGCCTGTTAGATATCAATATGGATGTTGATAACAGTCTTAATAAGCACCGAATAAAGCTTTCGATGGACCTGCCTGAGATCTATGGAAAAAACCTGGCCGTGGTGGCTGAATTAAAAGGAGATATCAATTCACTCGATGGTGATCTTTATATTGATGCTCAGCAGGTTAAAGTGAAACAATGGAATAAACAATTTAATCTACAAGAAACATTCGCAATCGATGCTACCTTAGATGTCAGTATTTGGGCAAAACTAAAAAATAATGACATTGCGTCATTACTTGCAGAGCTATCCTCAGAAAACATTTCAATCAAAAATAATGCGACAGGAAAAAGCTGGGAAACGGATTACCTGTCAACAAAACTACGCTTCGAACAAAAAAACAAACACTGGAATTTTGCCGTTTCTGAGTTTTATTTTGGAAGCGAGGATAAACCGGACTGGAAGCAACCGGTAACCATGCTGGCCAGCGATGATGATGAGTATTATTACCTGAGCGCCGACTTTTTAAGGATTTCTGATGTGCAAAAAATTACTGATCTGATATTAACAGATGAGCTAATGAAAGATATCGATAACATCCCGGATAAAATAAAAAGCTATCAACTGCAGGCTGATATTTATAATCTTTATTTACAGATTCCTAAAGATCAGCCAGAAAAAAATGTGCTGGATAATATGGATGTGCAGGCGACCGTTGTCGATTTCTCAATGGTTGACAGCGCCAATGATATCGTATTTTCTGGTGTCGATGCTACCGTGAGATATAAGGAACAACATATCGATGTTGATCTGCAGTCAGAAAGCGCCAGTGTAGAGATGAAGAAGTTGTTTAGAGCGCCGATCACTGCTGACATATTGCAGGGAAAAATTACGCTGGATATTACTGATACAGGTTGGCATATCCAGTCAGATAAGCTGCAACTAAAAAATGCTCATATCAACTCTTTCTCTCGACTGGATTTAAGTATATCTAAAAACGATGAGATCTTTATCGATGCACAAACAGATTTTTATGATGCCCATGGAAAATATGTCAGACATTATTTACCTGTAGGCATAATGTCACCTGAGTTGGTTAACTGGCTCGATACGGCCGTAACTGATGGTAATATACCTGGCGGCTCTTTTATTTTATACGGAGATCCTGGCAACTTCCCTTATCAAAATAAAGAGGGTGTTTTTCAGGTCATATTTCCTGTGCAGGATTTGAACATGAAGTTTCTGCAAAACTGGCCATTATTAAATGCTGTGTCAGCAACCCTTAAATTTAATGATGCATCACTCATAATAGATGATCTCAAAGGTAAAACGCAGGAAGTCGAACTCTATAACGGCTATGCAGAGATTCTGGATCTGTATGATTCTCATCTGACAATAAAAACTGATGCTCGTGCGAGCAGTGAAAAGATGCAGTCTTATATCTGGCGCAGTCCTCTCGATGAAGAGCTTGGTAATACTATGCGTCTTTTTCAGATGAAGGGGGAGAACAGGTTAAACCTGTTGCTGGAAGTACCGCTTGAGGATGAAGTGGTCGATGTAGCCGTTAAAGGTCGCCTGCAATTTTTAAATACCGAAATGTACTACTCGGATCTTGGCTATGATTTAGTCGGTATCAATGGATACCTGGATTTCACTAAAGATAGTGTTTTTGCGGAATCGATAATTGCCAAAATCGATGGTAAACCGGTTTCGATCAACGTGCTTACAGAAAAAGGCGCTTCAGGGACGCAAGCAGTTTTTCACCTGGATGGGTTATTTGCTATCGATTACCTGCTACAACGTTATGACATAGTTCCTAAGGACTGGTTATCTGGCAATTCAAATTTTACTATCAATCTGGAGATTCCATATCAGCCAAAAGATCAACTGCTGCGTGTTGGCATAAGCTCCTACCTTGAAGGTGTTGTCATTAATGTTTCTGACAAAGTGAAGAAACCTGCATCTGATAAGATGGAATTTACCACGCAGATTGATGTTTTAGATCATCAAAATTTACGTGTTAATACCAGTCTTGCCGATGTCAGTATTCCCAAAAAAGGCTCGGCTAGTGGAAAAAAGAATAAATTTATCGATCTGTTTGCTGTACGTAATAGCGAAAAAGTATGGAATATTGACGTTAAATCACATTATTTGACAGGTAAGGGAGAATTTGCTGAAGGCTTTGGAAGAACCACACGATTCAAGCTTGATCTGGATGAAATCGATATTTATGCCCTGTTTGTGTCTGAGCAACAAAAAGCTTCTAATCCATTGTTGCCTGCAGATTTCCCACCGTTGGACTGGCGTGTTAAAAAGTTATTATGGGGTGACTGGGTTTTTACTGATGTTATCGTAGAAACAGACTGGCACGAACACGGTATGCTGATTAACAAATTGTCTCTTGTAGGTCCAGCGATGACTTTCGATGCCCGTGGCACCTGGCTGACTTCGTGGAATGGCTCGAATGAGACAACATTGCGGGGAGATTTCAGGAGTAGTAATTGTGGCACTACACTTGTGGGGCTGGGGTATGGGCGAAGTGTTGACCGTTGTACATATGAATCATCTTTTGATGCAACATGGCCGGCTGAACCTTATGCTCTGTCCTGGGCTAAGGTGAGAGGAAAGTCCTCTTTCAAGATGAAAGATGGTGAAATTTTAGAGGTTGATCCTGGCGCAGGTGGCCGTTTGCTTGGTCTGCTGAATGTATTTAAACTGACTAGTCGGCTGGCATTTAACTTTGATGATGTGAAGAACAAAGGATTTTCTTTTGATAGCATAAAAGGTAAATTTGATTTTGTCGATGGTGATGGTTCACTGAAAGATGTTGTTTTGTCTGCAGCAGCGGCCGATATGAGTATGTTTGGCAGTATCGGTTTGGTTAAGCGTGATTATGGCCTGCTGGTGCAGGTAAAACCGCATACTGATACGCTAACATTTGCCGGTGGCGTATTATTGGGCGGTGTTGTAATTGGCGCTGGTTTAGCGGTTTTACAAAATGTCTTTGATATAAGTTTAATCGGGGGCGATGTTTATTCGATTACCGGCAGCTGGGAAAATCCAAAAATTGAAAAAATTGTTGATAAAACACCGGATAATGATGATGATGACTTCTAGTAATGTATAGAGATACTGTCATTTGCTATGGCATGAGGTATGTTTGATATGGCTATTTTTGGTCTACCTGTCTTTGACAGGCTTTTTGCAAAAATACTGGTACGTAGCATTGCGCTCATTTTGTCATTGTCGGCAACGACAATCTATGCTGAAATATCAGCTACCGGCCTCGAGAATAATCCGGCTGCTCCACAATCAGAAACATGGCAATTAGGCGCAGAACAGTGGGAGTTTGCACGTAGCGGTGAGATGATTTTATCGTTACCCGTGTTAAAAAAATTAATGAAAACATGGTTGTCTGAAAAAAATAAAATGATAGAAATACAGTATCCTGGCGGCGAAGATGGTGAGTTCTGGGTGCAGCAGTTAACGGACTGGCTCGTTGCTTTGGGTATCTCTTCGAATTACATGATTACGACACCAGGTAGTGGTGCAGATGACATGATTAAATTTAATTTAATAAAATATAAAACGAGTGGGAGAATCATCGGTGAGTAAAGTTGCGGCCATACAGATGGCATCAGGCCCTAACGTAAAGGCTAACCTGGATGAAGCGGAAAAGTTGATAAAAATTGCCGTTCAGCAGGAAGCCGAGCTGGTAGTCCTGCCTGAAAACTTCGCCATTATGGGAACGTCTGAAACTGAGAAAATCAAAATTGCTGAAGACTACGGTAGTGGTTTATTGCAGAACTACCTGAAAGAGCAGGCGATCAAACATAATATCTGGTTAGTCGGTGGTACCATACCGATACGGTCCAGTGAACCAGGGAAAGTATCTGCCGCCTGCTTATTGATTAATTCTCAAGGCGAAGTCGTGGCCCGCTATAACAAAATCCATTTGTTTGATGTCACCATCGAAGCCAGTAACGAAAGTTATACCGAGTCAGAAACGATTGCTGCGGGCAGTGATATTGTGGTCGTTGATACCCCATTCGGCCGACTTGGTCTGGCGGTGTGTTATGACCTGCGTTTTCCTGAATTGTTTCGAGCGATGGTGGAGCAGGGCATGGAAATCTGTGTTTTACCATCTGCGTTCACTAGCCTGACGGGTAAAGCTCACTGGGAGTCGTTGCTGCGCGCGCGTGCGATTGAAAATATGTCCTTTATGGTTGCTGCTGATCAGGGTGGTTATCATGTAGGCGGTCGTGAAACACATGGTGATAGTATGATTGTTGATCCCTGGGGGCAGGTGTTAAACCGATTACCACATGGCACGGGAGTGGTCGTTGCTAATATCGATGTTGCCAAACTCGTGCATACGCGAAAAATGTTTCCTGCCTTAGGTCATATAAGGCTTCAATGCGACTTAACTACAAAATAAAATCACCTTTCTTAAGATGCTTTAAGCATTAAAAGGCTCTATGGGCTTTCAAAATATAATTTTTGAATTTGTACTGATCTTTGCTGGCGCAGCACTTTTCGCAACGATGTTTTTATATCTTAAGCAGCCGGTTATCCTTGCTTATATCGCTTTAGGCATCGCCGCTGGTCCCTGGGGATTGGGTCTAATTAAAGAACCGGAACACATCAAGGAACTGTCACACATCGGGGTGATACTTCTTTTATACCTGCTGGGTATCAGCTTAAAACCAGATCGTTTACTGCACCTTTTTAGTAAAACTGCTGTCGTCACATTGCTGACTAGTATGATATTTCTGGTTACGACCGCAGTGGTCACATATGCTTTTGGCTTTGGTTTTATAGAAAGTATTACTGTCGGTGCAGCGTTGATGTTTTCCAGTACCATCATAAGCCTGAAATTAATCCCAACCACTGCACTGCATCATAAACATACCGGTGAGATGATGACCAGTGTGTTATTGATGCAGGACATCATCGCAATTATATTGATCGTGATGTTAACCGGCGGGCAGGGTGAAAACGAAATTATAACTATCGCACTGTTGTTTCTCAAGCTGGTTGCACTGGCGTCAATTGCGTTTGTTATGGTCAGATATGTGGTTAATAATCTTTTTTTACGATTCGATATTATTCAGGAATACACCTTTTTGCTGGCACTGGGTTGGGGCATGCTGGGTGCGGGTGTTGCAGAATTTATCGGACTGTCATATGAGATGGGTGCTTTCATCGCCGGTGTTGCGTTTGCTTCATCACCGGTATCTCTAGTTATTGCTGAGCAGTTAAAACCATTAAGAGATTTTTTTCTTATCCTGTTCTTTTTTTCAATCGGAGCGCATTTTAACTTTCTGGTAACACAGGAAGTGTTACTGGCCGGCATAAGCATCGCACTATTAATAGTGATATTTAAACCCCTGGTTTTTAAGCAAGGCTTTCAGCTGATCGGTGAAGATAAAGACTTTTCGATGGAGTTAGGAGCGCGCCTTGGGCAGGGCAGTGAATTTTCATTACTGGTATCATACAGTGCTCTGGCCGCAGGTCTTATCGATGTGCGAGCGTCCTATCTGATACAGATGGTTGTCATCGTAAGCTTTGTGCTGTCAACATACTGGGTGGTGTACCGTTACAGAACGCCAATTTCCAGCACAGAAAAAAATCGAATGGATTAAAGTATTGTTTGCAGGTAGTAGTTCAGAGTTTAAAATTTTATTCACTATTCACTATTCACTATTCACTATTCACTATTCACTATTCACTGGTTTTTACTGTCTTCCAGCTCACGAAGATATTTAAATAGCTTACGTGAAGCTGTTGGCGCTTTGTTTTGTTCTTTTTCCTGAAGCGCTGCGCGGATTAGTTGATTAATATGTTGCCGGTCTATCTGTGGAAAACGTGAGATGATTTCACCAAGGACCTGTTTATCATCTTCGATCAAACTGTCGCGCCATTTTTCCAGACGTTTGAAGTGAGCGGTGTTGGTATCATGCCGATGCTGTATTTTTCGAAGCTTGTGCTCTATTTCTTCGTTATCTAAAGATCGTAGTAATTTTCCGATGTATAAACGCTGTCGTTTTAAACCGCTACGAGATTTTATTTTTAAAGCAGTGGTGATAGCAGTTTTCGAGCTCTTCGGGCAGTTCTAGAGACTCTAGTTCATCTGATTTCAGTTTCAGGATCTCTTCGCCAATGTCAACCAGATGCTGGCAATCACGTTTTACCTGTGACTTGCTCGGTTCTAAATAAACAATTTCCTCCTTCTCTGTGCTTTCCTGAGCTACATTTTTTTTTCTGCTACCGGCATCGTGATTTTTAGAAGTCATTTGTTTTTTTCTGTGTCCTGGTCAGTATTGGTCTCTTTGTTATTAAAACTGACGCTTTCAAGTTGCATGCGAGAGTGTTCTTTGCCCTCGCGGTAGTTTTCAATGATAACAGGAATGTTATGTAATTCTGGCAATAACCATATATGAAATTGTCGGTCGCGTTTCGGGTCTGTGCGTACCATCTGTAATGCTTTATATTCTTTATTGTTGAAAGTGATTTTTTTTGTTGAGCTTAAAACAAAATTGTAGGTATCGATCTCACCGTTGAGAATAGCATTGTACGGATACTCTTTTACGTTTTCATTCGCCTCGATCATCAGCGGAATCTGGAAGGAGAGGATGTCCCATATCTCGGAATCTATTATCAATTTAACTTTTTTTCCTCTGAAAACGCCGGTAATTGTTCCGCTAAGCGTATTTTTTGGCGTGCGCCAAAGAATGTCGAAGGCTTCGTCTTTGTTTTTCTCCTGTCCGGTTTGGCTATAGCTGTGTTTTCTGAGTAATAAGTTATCGCCATCTTCATCCACGTAACTGCTTACATCGATAGTGTCAGCTGCGGACTTACTGGCATCGCCAGACAGCTTTGTGACCTGGGTGATTTTATAGCCGGTATCTGTATAGTTTAATTGATAATGTGCCTCGGCAAGTTTGATACCGAATTTTTGTACGGCATACCTGGCGCTGAATTCGGGTAGTGCGTGAGCCGCAAAAGTGTTGCAGCTGATCAGGCTGTTCAGTAAGCTACTGAACAGGATGATGGATAGTCGCAATAGCGGCATGTTTGTTTTAATCGTCATGTGATTTTATTGAATCATTTTTTCAGTTGGTTATCAGGCGCATTATGCTTCGATGCTATTCGACCACTACAAGCTGATTGTTTTTCCAGACTAGCGGTTGCGTTAACCGTTTATTATCTAATGTTAGATGTCCGTTATCAAATGTTAGACGACCATCGATGTGCATCTGTATAGCCATTGGATAAATCTGGTGCTCTTCTCTGAGAACCCGTGTCGCTAATGTTTCTGCGTTATCCGTTTCAAGTACCGGTATTTCGGCCTGTATGATAACCGGGCCACTATCAAGCTCATCACTAACATAATGGACACTGGCGCCATGTATTACGTCATGGTTATCGATGGCTTGCTGGTGTGTATTAAGGCCTTTGTATTTGGGTAATAAAGAAGGATGTATGTTGATCAGCTGGTGATAGTAGTGCGTGATAAACATTTTGCTGAGAATGCGCATGAAACCCGCAAGTACGATAAGTTCCGGTTGTAACGGATCGATGATATCGATCATCGCCTGATCGAAAGATTCTCTGTCTGCAAATTGCTTGTGGTCAACAACGTAAGTCGGGATGTTTTCTTTGCTGGCTCGTTGCAGGCCTT
This sequence comes from uncultured Gammaproteobacteria bacterium, assembly GCA_963792545.1. Lineage (GTDB taxonomy): Bacteria > Pseudomonadota > Gammaproteobacteria > SZUA-229 > SZUA-229. Next base: position 26,978 of record CAWBXM010000052.1, read on the forward strand.
TAGCATTCGCCTGATTGCTGATTACGGCTTTGATCTCGGCGTCAAGACTATCATTATTTATGCTATCGATAATGGCTTGCAGATTACTGCCGCTACCGGATATTAATACAACAAGAGATGCTTTTGACACGGCGTAATTACGATTGTCCTGACGAAAGTGTTGTTACAAATGCGCTTACTTGAACGCAACCTGTATTGACTCAGGATTAGATTCTTTGTCAATTATTGCGATATTACCTAATCGCCATGCAGTATCACCGTTGTTGCTAAGGCTGGCCTCGATAGCATCTGCTTCATCTGCAGCGACGATTAAGACCATGCCGACGCCACAGTTAAAAGTGCGGTACATTTCGTTGAGCTCGACATTACCGTTGTCCTGCAACCACTGAAAAACCTCCGGTAGTTGCCAGCTGTTCTGATCGATAATGGCCTGCATGTTATCAGGTAGTACGCGTGGTATATTTTCCAGTAGACCGCCACCGGTGATATGTGCCATGGCATGGATATCAAACTTTGGTAATAAGTTATGAATCGCATCAACATAGATCTTTGTTGGTGCGAGCAGGGCATCACCTAAAGTGCAGCCGTTTTGACCCAATGCTGCATTGATATCTGCATTGCTCACTTCAATGATTTTTCGAACCAGTGAATAACCGTTAGAATGTGGGCCGCTGGAAGCGATTGCAATCATCACGTCGCCGTCGCTTACCTTTGAGCCGTCGATAATTTTCTGTTTTTCGACTACGCCAACACAAAAACCTGCCAGGTCGTAATCACCCTTGCTATACATCCCCGGCATTTCGGCGGTCTCACCGCCAATCAGCGCTGCATTTGACTGGCGGCAACCATCTGCGATGCCTGCGACCACAGCGGCTGCAATTTCAATGTTCAGTTCACCGGTGGCGTAATAGTCCAGAAAATATAACGGTTCGGCACCCAGTACCAGGATATCGTTCACGCACATGGCGACCAGATCTATGCCGATAGTATCGTGTTTGTTTAGTTCTATTGCCAATTTGAGTTTGGTGCCGACGCCATCTGTACCTGATACCAGAACTGGCTGTTGATAGCCCTCGGGCAGTTCGAACAATCCGCCGAAGCCACCCAGGCTGCCCATGACACCGGGACGGTTGGTGCTGGCAACACTGGATTTTATTTTTTCAATAAACTGATTGCCAGCATCGATATTGACGCCCGCATCGCGGTAACTTAATGATTTTGATTGATTGGCAGACATCGGATTTTAAAGTGGTTTCTGATTGATTTAGCTGGTAATAAAAAGTTGTGGTATTGTACACTCTCTGTCAGTTTTTATATAAATAATTCTAAATCCCATGTCTCAATTTGTGAATTTCAAGGTAAAAGTCTTTGTTTTTGCCAGCCTGTTGCTTACTTTTCATCAGGTTGTGGCCGACCACGCCAATGCGCTTTACGAAGTTGATGTGCTGGTAGTTGATGAACGGAGTGATACACGTTCGCGCGCCTTTGCTCAGGGGCTTGATGAGGTGTTCGTTCGCATCTCCGGCGATAGTATAGTGATGGACAAGTTGAAACGTCCACCTGCTAGCCGCTATGTCAAACGGTTCAGTTATGTTCCCGTCGAAAAACCAGCTACCAATACACAAGGTGAGGTGTTAAGCCATCGTATAAAAATTCAATATAACGGCACTGCGATGGAAAAATATTTGCGTGAAAATGGTTTCCCCGTCTGGGGTGAGCGACGCGCTAATTTGGTAATGTGGCTGGTTGTCCGTGATGGTGCAAACGAGTATGTGCTGAAAAAGACGGATCAGTCATTGATAAAGGCTTCAGTCGATAATGCTCTGGAACGGCGCGGCATTCCAGAGAGCTGGCCATTGTACGATGCTAAAGACAGAAAGAAACTGACAGTCGCTGATATCCGTGGTGGCTTTAAAGATCCTGTGTTAAAAGCATCAAAACGCTATTCCAGGGGCCCTGCGCTGACCGGCAGCCTTATTTGGAACGGTAAGAAATGGCAAAGCAACTGGAGCCTGATGATGGCTACAGGTAACCGGCACTGGACTCTCGAAGATACCAATTATAACAGCCTGATCAACAAGTCGATTGATCAGGCAGGTGATGCCATGGGCGCTGCGTTCGCTATCAGTGGTGTGGATAAAAATAAAAAACTGGCGATAGTCCAACTGGAGGTACAGGCAGTAAATTCAATCAATAAATACCACCGAGTTGAAGATTATTTGCATGACTTAAGTGCAGTGGAAACCGTTAGGCCATTGCAGGTCGACCGGCAAAGTGCCGTATTTGAAATCACCCTGAGAAGCACTGAGGAAGATTTTCTCCACTTGATGAAAAACGATGGCGAACTGGTAAAAGTAAGCGTTATCAAGCCTGCTTATAAGCCATTGGCACCGATGCCGGATGTTAAAAGTAATGATATAACAAGTGTTCAGCCGGATGTGACCAAAGACCTGCCGGCGGCGCCACTGATACCGCTGTATCATTATAAACTCGTCAATTAATATCGCACCCAATGAGCGCATTAGACCACCCGCAGTTACCCTTAGGGTTCGAACCCGGTGAATTATTTACTTTCGACAGTTTTGTGCCGGGTAATAATTCAATTGCTGCAGGATTGGCGCAGCAGGTAGCAAAAGGCAAAGGTGAAAAACAGCTCTATTTCTGGGGCGATTCTGGCTTAGGGAAAAGTCATCTATTGCAGGCATGCTGTAACCTTGCTGCAAAACAACAACGTACAGTCTGTTATCTAACACCGGTAGAAATACTCAATCAGTCGCCTGATATGTTTGATGGGCTGGAGCAGGTCGACTTGATCTGTCTGGATGATATTCAAAGCTGGTTACTTGGTGCCGCATGGGAATCCGCATTGTTTGACCTGATTAATCGTGTTCGCGAAAACCAGTCTTGCCTGATACTGGCATCCGCTCATTCGCCAGATGAAAATTTTGTGAAGCTGCCTGATTTGCGTTCGCGATTGTCATGGGGACCGGTGTTCCATCTTCAGGAACTAGACGACAAACAGAAATACCAGGCATTAAGTTACCGTGCCAAGCAGAATGGGCTTGAACTGCCTGAAAAAGTTGCTGACTATTTGATGCAACGTTATCCGCGAGATATGTTTGGTTTGTTCGAACGTTTGGCGTTATTAGATAAGGCGTCGATGGTAATGCAGCGGCGGTTGACGATTCCATTGGTCAAATCGGTATTTGGGTAGGAACTGGTTAAGCTGGTGCTCGGGTAGGAGCGGAACTTCATTCCGCGATTTAGGTTTAGCTGGAGTAGCTTGAACTGGAGCCTGGTTGAGTAATATTTACGGCTGTTGTTTAGTTAGGCATTGCGGTATTCGCACCGCGGGCGAGTCACTTTTTTTCAGCAGCCAAAAAAAGTAACCAAAAAAAGCCGTCACTACGCCTGACGCCCCGT